>JASHOO010000635.1 GCA_030041035.1 Bryobacteraceae bacterium
CTCTGCTCATGCCCGCGGGGAGCGCGCGTCGTGTAGGAAACTGAAAACTTCAGCCGGGGAACCTCCCGCAGCAGGCGCGCCACCAAAGTGGACTTTCCCGAACCCGATGGCGCCGAAATGATGAAAACTGTGGTCAGCGCGCTACTCCAGATTCAGCGATTGCTCGCGGATTTTGTCGATCTCTGATTTTACCGCCAGCGCCCGCTCCGTAATGGTGAGTCCTAGGTCTCCCAGCCCGCCGGTCTTGGACAAAATCGTGTTGGCCTCCCGGTTCATCTCTTGCAGGAGAAAATCCAGCTTCTTGCCCACCTCACCTCCTGCACGAATCAATTGCTCCAGCTCACTCGCATGCGTTTTGAGCCGGATCAGTTCTTCGCTGATGTCACTGCGGTCCGCGAGCAGCGCGGCCTCCTGGGCCAGCCGTTGCGGCTCAAGGCTGACGCCTCGCAGTAATTCCCCGAGACGCTCCTGCAAACGCTTCTGAAACGCCGGCAGCGCGCCGCCGCGTATCTCTTCCATACGCCTGACCGCTTGTTGAATGCCCGCACAACGCTCCAGAATCTCTGCCGCTATCTCGCCTCCCTCCCGCTCGCGAAAACAGTTGAGGCCGTTTAGAGCTTCTTCCAGCGCCGCCACCAGTGAAGATTCCAACTCCTCCGTCAGCTCGGGCGCGGCGTCGGTACGAAACATTCCCGGAATGCGAAATGCCACGTTCAGGTCCGGTGATCCAGGCAGATGAAACTCCCGTTGCGCTTGCTCGAAGGCCGCCAGGTATGCCTCCAACAGCGGCCGGTTCAGGCCCGAATCCGCCGTGGAACCGTTGCTCCGGTTCCAGGTGAGGTTGAGTTGCACGTGACCGCGCGCCAGCCGGTCTTTGATCGCTTTGCGCAGAGCTGTTTCGAGCGCGTCCAATTCCGGCGGCAAATGCAGGTGCACGTCCAGCCCGCGATGATTGACCGTCTTCACGCTCAGGAATACTTCGCCCCCGCCGATGGTCCTGCGCACTTGCGCGAACCCCGTCATACTGCGCACGCTCATAGGTCGGCCGCCGCCCCGGCTTCGACAAATTGCAGTTCGTGCAGCCGCTGGTACACACCCCCGCGCGTCACCAGATCCGCATGGGTGCCCGTTTCACAGATTCGTCCCCGGTCCATCACCACAATCTTATCGGCCCGCCGGATGGTTGAAATGCGGTGCGCAATGACAATCACCGTCCGTCCCGCCATGAGATTAGCCAGTGCACGCTGCACCAGCAATTCCGATTCGGTGTCCAGATGCGAGGTCGCTTCGTCGAGGATCAGAATCGGCGCGTTCTTCAGCAGCGCGCGCGCGATGGCCAGCCGCTGCCGCTGCCCTCCGCTCAGTTTCACACCCCGCTCGCCGATGATCGTCTCGTAGCCCTGCGGCAGCGCCTCAATGAACTCGTCCGCCAGCGCGCTCTGCGCCGCTCCGCAGATCGCCGCCCGGCTGATCTCCGGACGTCCATAAGAAATGTTGCTGGCCACCGTATCGTTAAACAGAAAGGTCTCCTGCGCCACCAGCCCGACTTGCGCCCGCAGGGAGGCCAGTGTAAGATCCCGCACATCGCGACCGTCGATTTTCACCGCCCCTGACGTCACGTCGTAGAAACGCGGCAGAAGATTGGCCAGCGTGGATTTTCCTGCTCCGCTCGGTCCCACCACGGCGACCACCTCGCCCGCTTTGACCTCCAGTTGGATGGAATCAAGATGAAATCCGTTCGCCCCGGGGTAGTGAAAGCCCACTTTGTCGTAGACAATCGAGTGCTCGAACCGGGTGAGTTTCGCCGCGCCCGGCCTATCCTGCATTTCCGCCGGGTAGTCGAGATACTCAAACACCTTCTGCGACGCGCCCAACGCCTGCTGAAAAATGTTGTGGATCCCGGTGAGCCGTTTCAGCGGCTCGTACATCATGAGCAGCGCAATTACGAAGCTCGTGAAGTTGCCGGCTGTCAGCTCGCTGGTTTTGATCTGCGTGCGCGCATACATCAGCAGGCCCACGATCGTCACCGCGCCAAACAACTCAATCAACGGCGAGGAGATTGCCTGCTGGCGCACATAACGCAGATTGCTGCGCAGCAGCCTCCGCGCCGCATCCTGAAATCGGCGCGATTCGTAAACCTCCGTACCGAACGCCTTCACGACCTGGTGTCCGCTCAGCGTTTCCTGAAGAATTTCGTTTACCTCCGCGGCTTGATCCTGCGCATGCCGGCTGGTGCGCCGGATGCGCCGGCCGATGCGCGCGGTCGGCACCAGAATCAGCGGCATCAGAATGAGACTTCCCAGCGCAAGCTGCCAGTCCTTGCGGAGAACCACAAACAATAAACAAATCACCACAAAGCTCTGTCGCAAAAAATCCGCAAGAATGTGCGAGATGGCCACCTGGATCTTCTCGATGTCGTTCATGATCGACGACATCAGGCGCCCGGTCGAGTGCGCCTCGAAAAATTCCGATCCATGGCGCAGCACTTTCACAAACACGGTGTTTCGCAGGTCTGTGATCGCTGAAAAGCCCGCGTAGTTGATCATGTAGTTCGCCAGGTAGTCGCACAGCCCCTTCACAGCGAATATCACCAGGATCGCCAGCGCCACCATTGTCGCGATGTTGTGCACGCGCGCCGGCATGAACTGGTTCAGATACACGGGATAGTTGAGGACTGGAACCGTAAACAGGACCACCGGCTTGTCCGGCGCTGCGGGGTTGAGCACAAAGTCGAAGATCGGTCCTACCAGCAGTGCAATCGATGCATGCGCCGCTCCCACCAGCGCCATTAACAAAACCGACAGGATCAGATAGAACCAGTAACGTCGTGCGTAGGCCAGCAGGCGCAACAGTTCTTTCATACGCGCACCCGCAAGCGCTCCAGTGCGCCGGTGACTTCGCGCACCGTCACCGCCTCGATGCCGCCGGCTCCACTCAGCACTTCCGCTGCCGTACGCCACGGCGCCCACACCACCGGATCGGAGGACCCGAATATCACCACTACGGGAAGGCCGAACGCCGCCGCCATGTGCGCCGGGCCGGAATCGTTTCCCAAGAACAAGGACGCGCCCGCCATGAGCGACTTGACTTCCGCCAGCGGCGCTCCCACCAGCGTGCGCCAGCCGTCAAACGCCGCCAGATCCTCGCCCGGGCCGCCGATAAACACCGGCTCCAGTTCCAGCGATCTTTCGATATGCTGCGCCGCTTCCGCAAACCGCTCTGGGGGCCAGGATTTATCACGGGTGGCCGCCAGTGGATGAATCACCGCATACGGCTTAGACGGCTTTTCTGCCGAGGCGGCGAACAGGCGCGCCTGCGCGATCTCCACCCGTGGTGCACCCAGATAGAACGCGGCCGATGCCAGATGTTCCGCCGTGTGCACCTGGCGCTCGACGCCCAGAATCTCCTGCGCACGTGGAATTCGCACATTGTAAATCCAGGAGTGGCGGAAATGCGCAAATCCCGCCCGGAACCGGGCTCCAGACATTGCGGTAATCCCTGCGCTTGATCCGCCCCCATGTAGGTTCAAACACAAGTCCGGACGCCATTTGCGCACCGTCTTCCAGTCCGGGCTGAGAATCTCGTGGACATCGGGATTTCCCTCGAACAGCGCCCGGAAACGGTCCTCCACGACAATCCCAATGGCTGCATCCAGCCTGGCTTGCTTTAAGATCGACAATGCAGGTGTCGTAAGAATGCAGTCTCCCATGGAGCGAATCCGGATCACCGCGATTCGCCCCCGCTCAGGGAGACGTTCCAGAATCGAGTTCATCCAGGTGCCCGGTTACTCCTCGATGTGGGCTTCTTCGATCAGCATTACCGGGATATCATCGTGAATCGGATACACACGGTGGCACTGGGCGCACTTCAACCCGCTCGAATCAGGCTTCAGCTCAAGTGTCGCCTTGCACAGCGGGCACACCAGCATCTCCAGTAACTCCTTGCTAATCGCCATATGCGTGTTCAGTTTAACAGTTTTTACGCGGCAGTCTTCATTTCCGAGCGCGCTCGCGCAATCACACCCAGGTACTGCCGGGCGCGTTCTTCAATCACATCGAACCGCCCTTCCTTGACGGTCTTGCCATCTACCAGCTCGCCGCCGACCGCCACCGCGCATGCACCCGCTTTCAAAAACTCACCTGCCGTCTCGAGATTCACCCCACCCGTCGGGATCATCTCAATGTGGGGAAAAGGTCCCCTTAATGCCTTGATGTATTTCGGCCCGCCGACGTTACCGCACGGAAAGATCTTGACGATATCGGCCCCGGCCTCCCACGCGGTTACTACCTCAGTGGGAGTTAACGCACCCGGGCAAATCACCTTGGAATAGCGCTTCGCCACCTCAATGGTGGAGGTCTTCAAACTGGGTGTCACGAAGAACTCCGCTCCCGCCAGCATGCAGGAACGTGCGGTCTCCGGATCGAGCACGGTTCCGGCTCCCAGCACGAGCTTATCGCCAAACTGATCGGCTACCTTCTCCAGCGCGCGAATGGCCCCCGGTACCGTCATAGTGATCTCCGCCGCGCGGATGCCGCCGCGATAGATCGCGTCCACCGCTTTAATCGCTCCCTCCGCGCTCGCCGTGCGCACCACTGGCACAATCCCGGTCTCCGTGATGAACGACAGAATCTGATCCTTGGTCATGGCTTCAGATTATCAATTTTGTGAAGCCAACCTCGTAACCGAAATCAGCTTAAGCGACCCAATGCGTTGAATCTCAAAAAAGCGCGGTCATATTGGGCGCGAACATATCGCGCATGAGGCGGGTATTCTGTTCAGCGGGAAGGCGCAACCGCATCCACTGACTGGTTACGCGGCCGGAGTTCGGCGTTGCCGAGCCGCCACGCGTGGCGGCTCGGCGACAGCATTGGCGGTCATGATGCCTGGCTGAGAGTTCGCTGTCGCCTCGGCCATCTGCATCATGGCGTAAGCCGGCATGTCTTCAGCTTCCTTGGCGAATGTCAGATGGTTGTCTTCTTCGTCGAAGTCAACCTTGACTAGGTCACCGCCGCGCACCTGTTGGGTGGCGATCAGGTTCGACATGGGGTGCACGAGTTCACGATCGATGGCGCGCTTCAGATGCCGAGCCCCGTATTTCATGTCGGTGCCTTCACGCAGCAAATAGTCCTTGGCGGATTCCGTCACGGAAAATACAAACGGTGTCGTCATGGAGGAGTTGAAGATCCGCGTTTGTAGAATTCCCAGTTCCAGCCCCAGGATCTTCTTCAGCTCGGTCTGTCCCAGCGGCTTGAACACCACAACCTTGTCGATGCGGTTCATGAACTCGGGTGTGAACTTTCGCCGCGCGGCTTCCACACCTGCCCGTGACACCTTATCGGTTGTGGCTTCGTCTAGCTGGCCAGCCCGGTGACGGGCTTCGATTTCCGAGGTGGCGAATCCCAGATTGGGTCTCAAAATGGAACCCATTTCCGAAGCCCCCAGGTTGCTGGTCATGAAGATTAAGGCGTGGGAGAAATCCACCCGGCGGTTATCGCCCAGCGTCAGGGTAGCCTTGTCGAGGATGCCAAGTAACAGATTCCAAAGGGCATCGCTTGCCTTCTCAATCTCGTCAAAGAGCACGAAGCTGAGTTTGATTTTTTCGGTATCATACTGATTCAAGACCTCTTGGCTGAGTAGCGGATGGGTTTCTCGGTGGCCCAGGTATCCCGGCGGCGAGCCGATCAGTTTGGCAATTTCATGGCTGTGCTGGAACTCGGCGCAGTCGATTTTGATCATGGCGCGCGCGTCGCCTACCAGACTCTCTGCGGTGGCTTCCACCAGGCGCGTCTTGCCTGAGCCCGTAGGTCCAAGAAACAAAAAGTTTCCCACCGGCCGGCCGGGGCTGTTCATGCCCGCCAGATACATCTGGTACACATTGACGATCTGGTCGATGGCTTGATCCTGTCCGACAATGCGCTTGTGCAGGTCGACGCTCAATTTCTCGGCGTCCTGACCGGTTTGTGTCGGATCCAGTTTTTTGTTGAGCCGCACCATGTTGACCTCCCACCTCTCGGACCCCTGCCGCCAAATACTCACAACCTGGACTAAGCAAGTGTCTTACCAATCCGTTAACCCCTCCTATTTCCTTGGTTTCAAAGGCCTCATCTCGATTCGGCTAATAAGCGTACGTTCCGGCATTCGGAGCAAGTCGACTACAACTTCGGCCACATCCGCCGGAGCAATTTTCCATTCCGCAGTGCCCTCCGCGCCCGAGCCGAAATCCGTATCCACGCTTCCCGGCATGATGTAACTCACGCGGACGTTGTCGTACCGGTGATCGAGCATAAGCGCCTCACTAAATCCATTCAGCCCGAACTTCGACGCGTTGTAACCAGCGCCACCCGAGAAGGCGTTCTTCCCAGCCAGGCTACTAATATTGATGATGTATCCTCCGCCACAGTTATTAAATCTTTGTAACGCTTGGCGCGAGCAGTAGAAGACGCCCGAGAGATTCAAGTCGATCATGCGCCGCCAGTCCTCGATGGAAAGCTCGGCGGTGCGCCGGAAGATGCCGAGGCCGGCGTTGTTGATCAATATGTGCAAAGCGCCGAAGTTGGCGTCTACACTTTGGAAGAAGCGGCGGACATCCTCGGTTTTCGAAACGTCAGCGGCCTCGCCATAGACGGCTCCGCCCGTAGATTTTTTCAACTCCTCGGCGGTGCGCGCCACTGCCTCAGGTGAGCGTCCACAAAACGCTACGGCCGCTCCCTCGCGTAACAACCGCCCGGCAATGGCGCGCCCGATGCCGCGCGTGCCGCCGGTCACAACCGCCACTTTTCCCGCAAGTAACTGGTCCATCACTTGATATTAGGCGCTTCGGGCTAACTTCCGTTGCGTGCCGCTCTGTTAAAATACAAACAGAAAGTACCGCATGACGCCCGCCGCGCCCACCGCCACTTGGCGGAGAGTTTGCGAGGAATATTTCTCTCGCCTGATTGAAGACCTCGAACAAGGTGTCGAGTCGGAGGTCGAATCTCGCGTCACAGCAGCCGTGGAAGCCGCGGTGCGTGGCGCTGTAACAGACGCCGTGAGCGAAAGCCGCCGGGCGCTGGCCGAAGAGCTCAACCAAGCCGTGCGCCGTCTGCGCCAGGCGACCGAGGCCGACGACGTGTATTCCGTTCTGCTGGATGTAACAGCGCCATTCTGTGAGCAGGCAGTGGTTTTCTCGATTCATGACACACAGGTGCGCGCCGAACGGATGCGCCGGCCGGTGCCAGTGCAAGCACTGGATGGCGCGGCCTCTGCCAGTTTGCCGCCGTTGGCTTTCCCGGTTTCAGAGGCGGCGGCTTTCACGACCGTTCTGGACACGCGCGACCCGGTGGTGGCCATGAGCACGCCGGCCGAGGTTTCGCCGGCTCTGGTGAGCCTTTTCGGCCATAAGCCGGACGAGCGCGTCTACCTGTTTCCTTTGGCGGATGGCGGACGTGTGGCCGGAATCTTCTACGCCGCGTCACGCGTGCAGGCGCCGTTCGTCGAGTTACTGGCTGAGGTTGCCGGCTTGCGCCTCCAGACCCTGGCGCAGGCTCCCGCGGTCGCCACAGCGGCGGCCGCAGCCACGGCTCCCGCACCCGCCGCGCTGCAATCGCCGCAGTTGGTGACGATTTCCGGTTCTTACTCCGCACCGCCGGCGGCCCCGCCGACGGCCGGGCGGGAGAATAATCAGCCCAGACAGCACAAAGAGTGGTGGGACCTTTCACGGCAGGAACAGCAGTTGCACCTGGCGGCGCAGCGCTTCGCCCGTGTGCTGGTGGCGGAGATGCGGTTGACCCGGCCGGAGGAGTTTCGAAAAGGCCGCGCGGCCGGCAACATTTACGGGGCGCTGAAACAGCCCATCGAGGAAGCGCGTCAGAAATTTCGGGAAAAGCACATGAACGTGTCTCCCACGATGGTGGACTATTTGCACCTGGAAATGGTGCGCAGCTTGGCCGATGACGATCCAAACAATCTCGGTCCGGACTATCCGGGGCCGCTGGTCTAAATTCGCGGCTACTACGTTTCTGGCGCTGGCCCCGCTTCCTGCGCTCGCCGCCACCAGCAGTCTGCCTGCCCTGGTGAAGGCGTACCGCGACAAGCCCACCGCTTTCCGGCGTGCGCAGATCGAGCGGTTTTCGGCGCAGCATTCCAAGGATTCAGAAGGGGCGCTGGCCCAGCTTGCGCTGGGCGTTGTTTCGTTCGAGGAGAAGGACTACGCCCACGCCATTCGCAGCCTCACGGCCGCCCGGCCACGGCTCCAGAAAATCGAGGATTACACCACGTACTATCTCGCTGCGGCGCAGGTGCAAACCAAAGACGAGAACGGTGTCTCCGAAGAACTGACGCGTTTGCGGAATCCGGTTCCTTCACCGCTCGCAGGGAAGGCTACGGTGCTGGCTGCGAGAGCGCTTGTCGATCTAAAAAATCCGGCTGAAGCCATCCGCTTGCTGCGTGAACAATACGACGCGCTTCCGGAGCCCGATGCGGATTTGACGCTGGCCATGGCATACGCGGCGGCTTCCGATCCGCTGAACGCGGCCGCGTACTATCAGAAGGTCTATTTGAACCACCCGGACACGGACGACGCGGCGTTGGCGTCAGCGGCGCTCATCGTTCTACAGGCCTCCATGGGCGCGGCCTATCCCGAGCCCACCGCGGCTCAGAGGCTGGAGCGCGGCAACCGGTGGCTCGCGGCACACGAATACGGGCGCGCGCGCCAAGAATTCACTACGCTGGGTTCCGAGCTTACAGGAACGGATCGCGACCTGGCCCGCGTGGGCGTGGGGGTGGCCGATTATCAACGCGGCGACGTGCCGGCAGCGTACCAGTATCTGCAGTCGCTCAACCTCGACGCTTCCCAGGCCGACGCCGAGCGGCTCTATTATGTCGGGGAGTGCCAGCGTCACCTCAATGCATCCGATGACATGCTGGTCACGGTCAAGCGGCTTTCGGAGCAATACCCGCAGTCGCCCTGGCGCTTGAAGGCCCTGGTTTCGGCCGGCAACGCGTATCTGTTGCAAAATCGACCCGATGCGTATGAACCGCTGTACAAGGCAGCCTACGAGAATTTTCCCGACGATCCGGCGGCGCCGGTCTGCCATTGGAAGGTCGCCTTTTCAGATTATCTGCACCGCCGCAGCGACGCCGCCGAGCGGCTGAGGGAGCAGATCGAGCGTTATCCGTCGGATGCGCGGACCAGCGCTTCGCTGTACTTCCTGGGACGATTAAGGGAGGCGGCGGATGACTTCGCGAGCGCACGAGCCTACTACGGTAAGATCGTCGATCTCTATCCGAACTACTACTACGCCATGCGGGCACGCGAGCGCCTGGCGGACAACAGGATCGTTGCCGCGCAGCCTTCGGCAAAAGTTGCCGAGTATCTTGCCGGAATCGAATTCCCGGTGCGGCGGGTGACGCCGGAGGGCGAGCCCAACGCGGTAACCCGGCTCCGCATCGAGCGCGGCCGGCTTCTGGCCGCGGCCGGCTTGCAGGACTTAGCCGAAAGCGAGCTGCGTTTCGGGGCGCGTCACGACGGCCAGCCGGAACTGCTGGCCATGGAGTTGGCGCGAACCGCCGATTCTCCTTATGAGCGGCTGCGCTATATGAAGAGCTTCGCGCCCGACTATCTGGCCACGCCTTTCGACCAGATGCCGCGCCGGTTCTGGGAGCTGCTGTTCCCCCTGCCGTACCAGTCGGACCTGGTGCGCAACGCGAAGGCACAGAACCTGGACCCGTACATTGTAGCGGCGCTGATCCGGCAGGAATCGGAGTTCAACCCCAAGGCAATTTCGCCTAAGAGCGCCTGCGGGCTGACACAGATCATGCCGGCCACCGGACGTCAACTGGCGCGCAAAAACGGCGTGCGCCGCTTCCGCACTTCGATGCTGTTCCAGCCCTCGACCAACCTGAAACTCGGCTCGCGCTATTTGCGCAATATTCTCGACGAGTGGGGCGGCAAGTGGGAGGAGACGCTGGCCTCTTATAACGCCGGCAAGACGCACGTCGAGGATTGGGTCAACTGGAGCTCTTTCCAGGAACCCGCGGAGTTCGTGGAGACCATCCCCTTTACGGAGACGCGCGAATACGTGCAGGCGGTGCTGCGCAATGCCGCGATTTACCGGCGATTGTATGGAACCGAGGCGGCCGCGTCGTCCGAATCGAAGTCCGCGCGGCGCAGCAGAAATCGCAGCAAGTCGCGCGCGGTCTCGCAGTCGTAGAAAACATCCCCGTCCCTCTGTGGCACCATGGTAGCCATGCGCCGTTTGGTGAGCTTGCTCTGTTTTTGCGCGCTTCTCTCGGCGGAGGACGTGCACCCCATCACTGGGCGGCACATCGCGCCTACGATGAGCGTCGATGGCGCGGATTGGCTGGTGCGTCCGGAGCGCGAGGCTGAAGAGGCGCCGGAGCTTGCGCTTGAGGCGATCGGCATCGCGCGCGGGGAGACCGTGGCGGATATCGGCGCCGGCGCGGGCTACTTCACGTGGCGGCTGGCGGTGCGCGTTGGGCCGAACGGTAAGATCTACGCCAACGACATTCAGCCCGAAATGCTCGACCTGCTGCGGCGAAACATCTCGGCGCACCACCTGACCAACGTGGAAACAGTCCTGGGCGCAGTGGATGATCCCAAGCTGCCCGCCGCCAGCATCGATCTGGCGCTCATGGTCGACGTCTATCACGAATTCACCGAGCCGGAAAAAATGCTGCGCGGGATCCGCGCCTCGCTCAAGCCCAATGGCCGCATGGTGCTCGTGGAGTACCGCAAGGAAGACCCCAGCGTGCCCATCCGGCCCGAGCACAAGATGACGGTCGCCGAAGTGCGCGCCGAGGTGGAGCCGGAGGGTTTCCGTCTGGATAAGACGATCGAGACGCTGCCACGCCAGCACATTCTGATTTTTCGCAAGAGCGTGCAGTGAAGTGCGACTGTTCGCCGTCTGAGCATTCGACGTTTCCGGATCGTGTGACCGGCGCGTGCGTGCACCAGTTGACGGCGCACGCTTCCATTAACCATCCCACCTATTTCTTGCAGACGCCGTTCACACCCGATGGCCGCGCGCTGATTTTCACCTCTTACCGCACGGGTAGTGCGCAGTTGTTCGAGATTGCGCCGTATCCCGACGGCGAGATCCGGCAGTTGACGGACGGAACGGCGATCCATCCGTTTTCGCCGGCGATTCATCCGGATGGGCGGCGAGTGTTTTTCGTGCGCGGCGGTGGAATCTGGGAGATCGATCGCGGATCGCTTGAAGAACGCTGTGTGGTCGACTTCCCCGTTGCGCAGTTGGGCGAGTGCTCGTTTGGGGCGGGAGGCGAATGGCTGACGGCCGCCCTCAGGCGGGGACCACTGGCAGGTCTGGTTGCGGGGCGCGCGGATGGCTCGGACTGGCGCTTGATTCCATTCCCGCGCACGGTGATTCATCCGCAGTTCCACCCGCTCGAGCCGGAATGGATTGAATTTTCCGGCGACCCGGCGCCGCGCATGCATCGCGTCCGGCGCGATGGCACAAGTCTCGAATGTCTCTATCAGCACGGTGACGACGAGTTCGTAGTGCACGAGACTTTTCTCGGCCAAACGGGCAACCTGATTTTTACTGTCTGGCCGCATGCGTTGCGTGTAATGGACTGGACAACGCGCACGATTCGAACAATTGCTGAGTTCAACGCCTGGCACATCACGCCGAATGGCGCCGGGACCCGGGTTCTGTGCGATACCGATCATCCGGATCTCGGCTTGCATCTGATCGAGGTCGCGACCGGGGAGCGGCGGCTCATTTGTCTTTCCGAAGCCAGCAGTCAGGGCACGCAGTGGAGGAAATCGAGCTACGCGCTGGTTGAAGACTTCGTGGCGGCTGCGGGCGCGAGTACGGTGCGGGCGCTCAGTTGGATGGAAGTGCCAACCGATTCGGTGTATGGTCCGCAATGGACGCATCCGCATCCATCGTTTTCGCCGGATGAGAAACTGGTGGCGTTTGCAAGCGACCGGACGGGGTGGACTCAGGTGTATGTGGTGGAGCTCGACCTTCTCGTGTAACCGAAGCGGGTTTGACGAGTATTCCCTTATTGCGGAACTTCCGCCGGTTGAGCTTCGTAGGGGGTTTGGAAATGCGAAATCTTGTCAATCATCTTCGTTACGCCATTCGCCAGTTCCGGGGAGCCCCGGTATTTACGGCCGCGGCGGTGCTGACGCTTGCCCTGGGCATCGGTGGGACAACGGCGATCTTTACGCTGATTGACGCCGTGATGCTCCGCTCGCTGCCGGTTGCCGATCCGGCGAGCTTGTATCGGGTCGGCGAGGGAGACGAGTGCTGCGTCGAAACGGGGCCTCAGAACCGCTGGGGGTTCTACTCCTATCCTCTGTACGAGCGCTTGAAAGCCGCAGCGCCGGAATTCGAAGAGTTAGCCGCCTTCCAGACGGGTCCTGGCCGCATGGGCGTGCGACGCGCGGGAGTCGACGCGCCACCCCGGCCCCTGCGTTCGGAGCTCGTCACGGGCAATTATTTCTCAACGCTGGGTGTGAGCGCGTTTGCCGGCCGCGTGTTCACGCCGGATGACGACAAGGCCGGCGCTCCGCCTGTGGTTGTGCTCAGCCATCACGCGTGGCAGGCGGTTTATGGCTCTGATACGACAATTCTCGGTTCAACCCTGATGGTGTTGGGGCACCCTTTCACCGTCATCGGCGTGGCGCCTCCGGGATTCTACGCCGAAACCCTGCGGAGCCAGCCCCCGGACATTTGGATTCCGTTGCATCAGGAGGTTGTGCTCGGCAACGAGCTGCTCAATTCATCCTCGGCCGCATGGCTGCGTGTGATCGGCCGGCTGCGGCCTGGAGCGTCCATCGCCGGAATGAGCGCGCGGCTCACCACGATATTGCGGCAATGGATGCGGAATGATGCCGGCTATCCGGACAACTGGATGCCCGACGTGATCCGTTCGCTGCCCAAACAAGTGATTAACGTGGTGCCTGCGGGGGCGGGTGTGGCGGCCATGAAAGAAGAATACGGCCGCAGCCTGCAGATCCTGCTCGCTGTTTGTGGATTAGTGCTCACCATCGCCTGTGCCAACGTGGCGAATCTGCTGCTGGCTCGCGCGGTAGCGCGACGCGGCCAGACCGCGGTGCGGCTCGCCATTGGCGCCTCACGCGCTCAGATCACGATACAGGCTCTCGCCGAGAGTGTGCTGCTGGCGCTTGCCGGGTGCGTGGCGGGGCTTGTGGTCTCCATCGCCGCCTGTCGGCTGCTGCTCATGCTGGCGTTTCCGGGCGCGAATTTCCTTCCGATTCACACCACGCCGTCGCTCGTGGTATTGGGCATTTCAGCGGCGCTGGCCATGGTGACAGGAATCATCTTCGGGGCGGCCCCGGCATGGTTTGCCACGCGCACAGACCCGGCGGAGGCATTACGCGGATGGGGCCGCAGCACGAGCGATCACTCGTCGTTTACGCGCAAGGCGCTGCTGGTGGCGCAGGCTACGCTGTCGGTCGTTCTGGTTTCGGGCGCCACGATGCTGGCGCGAAGCCTCAACAAGCTGGAGCACCAGGATTTCGGCTATGAGGTGCGAGGACGCGTGGCCATCGGGCTGGAACTGCCGGGCGACTACACACAAGAGAAACTCGCTGGGCTTTACCGGCGGTTGGAGGACCGGTTGAGTCATTTGCCCGGGGTGCACGGGTCCGGTCTGGCGCTCTACAACCCGCTCACCGACAACTGGAGCGAACTGATTCTCGTGGCTGGGCATCCGGCTCTCAGCATGGATGAGCAGGAGGGAGCGTCGTGGGACCGGGTGACCACGAACTATCTCCGGAACCTGGGCGTCCCGGTTTTGCGCGGCCGCGACTTCACCGCCGCAGACAATGAAACCACAGAGCCGGTGGCCATCGTGAACGAAGCATTCGTGAAGAAGTTTCTCCGGAAGGACGAAAACCCGCTCGACCAGCATTTCGGCATGGATATGCCAGAGAACGCGGGCACTTTCCGCATTGTGGGCGTCGCGCGCGATGCCAAGTTTGCGGGCTTCGCGTTGAGCCGGCCGGCGCGCCCGATGTTCTATGTGCCGCTTGCGCAGAATGTGCATTATAAGAGCTCGCTCATGCAGGGTATAGAAGAACAATCGCACTTCATTGGTGGAATCATGGTGGTGACCAACATCCCCACCGGAGCGCTGGAACCGCTTCTGCGAAAGCTGGTGGCCGAAATCGATCCGAACTGGACCATCATCAACGTCCAGACCATGCAGGAGCTGGTCGATGGGTCGTTCGATCAGGAACGCGCGGTGGCCAGTCTCGCCGGCTTGTTTGGTATCGTGGCATTGCTGTTGGCCTCGGTGGGAATGTACGGCGTCACCGCGTATGCGGTTGCGCAGCGAACCAACGAAATCGGAATTCGCATGGCGCTGGGGGCGGATCGTGCGACGGTGGTGCGCCTGGTTCTGCGCGGGGCGTTTCAGCGCGTCCTCATCGGTCTGCAATTGGGGCTGCCGCTGGCCGTGGGCGCCGGGCGACTCATCTCCTCGGAGCTGTACGGCGTTTCCAGTTGGGATCCGTTGGCGCTGACCGTGGCCGCGAGTGGACTCGCTATCTGCGCATTCGTTGCCGCCATGATCCCGGCCAGCCGAGCGGCATCGATCTCGCCCGTGAATGCGCTCAGAATCGAGTAGCGCGTTTCACCAGCGCAACTTCAGTTCCGCCTCCAGCTTTTCGTCGGAGCGCATCAGCTCGTCCCAGGTGGCGAGCCGTTGCTGATAAGCGGCCATGCGGCCGAGGATCGCGGTGAGGTTGCTTTCGACGGCTTGATCGGCGTTGTTGACCGGCTTGCCGGTGCGAACAGCTTCAACGAATGTCTTCACGTTAGCGATGGCCCCAGAGCGGAAGGTGTCGTCCTTCTCCGCGCCCATCCAGGCGTTGTCGCCGACAATGCGGACAAGCCCGCCGTAATGCGTGTCGGCTGTGCCTTTGATGCCCACCAGCCGGACGCAAAGATCTGAGAAAGCGCCGTTCAACTGGTGGGAACTGAACGTGGCATGGACGTCGCCCGGATACCAGTAGTTCACCAGGAAGTGATCGTAGGCATCGCCGGCATCCCAGGGCGTGCCGAGCCAGTCGGTAGTGCGCCCGCCGGTGCCCGCAGCTTTCAGAGGGTGCGCGCCGATATACCAATTGGCCATGTCGATGACGTGAATGTTCTGCTCAACGATGATGTCGCCGCCGAGCACGCGATCCATGTAAAAGTTCATGATGCGGCGCTGGCCGGGATCCATGCCCGGCGCGCCCTTGTCTTTCGCCGGACGGCCGGCATAGTAGAAGACCTGGGCCAGCGCCGGATGGCCGAGATCGCCGCGGCGGATGCGTGAGACCAGTTCCTGAAACACCGGCTGGGCGCGGCTTTGAAAATCGACCAGAAAGGTGAGATTCTTCCCGGCCGCCTTCTTACCGGTCTCCAGGATGCTGCGGCAACCAGGCACATCCACGGCCACGGGTTTGGCGAGATACACGTGCTTGCCCGCGTCGATCGCCGCCTGCGCGTGCAATGGGTGGAAATACGGCGGCGTCATGATGATGACGGCGTCCAGATTCGAGTGTGCCAATTCGTTGTATGCGTCCGGGCCGTAGTAGCCCCGGGCGGCATCCACCTGAAACGCGTGCACGGTGCTATCGAGATGCTCGCGGATGACGTCGGCCAAGGCCACTACGCGAGCGCCGGTGAATTCCGGGAAGAATTTGCCGATCCAATTGCCGCGGCCGCCGCAGCCGACGATGCCGACCTCGACGGTTGAGTTGGCCTGCGATCCGAAGGCGGTCTGGGGTTTGAGAATGAGAACTCCGGCCGCGGCCTGCAAGAACGTACGTCGTGGATTCATAGCGATGCCCTCCGGATGACCGAATTACTGTTTCACCGGCACATCCAACCGCAATTCCTTCATGAAGCGCTCACGCATGTTGCCGAGCCACGCATCGTCGTAGCGGCGATTGAGATCGATCTTCGCAATCGCCACCGTTCCGTTTTCCTGCGCGACGGCTTGTGTCTCCCCGTTGGGATCGAGGATCAGCGAATCGTTTCCGTAAGTGGAGCTCACCAGGAAAACATGGTTCTCGATGGCCCGCGCCTTGGTCAGCGTCGCGTTACCGTCCCAGATGGGCAGCAGAATCATCTCGGCGCCTTTGAGCGCCAGGGCGCGTGCGGGATCGGCGTACTGCGCATCCCAGCAGATCATGATGCCGACCTTGCCGAAATCGGTGCGAAACACGGGATAAGAATTGCCGGGTGTCAGGCCGGCTTCGATCTCTTCGCGCGGCAGGTACACCTTGCGGTACTTGCCCATGAACCGGCCCTCGCGATCGATCAGCACCGCGGTGTTATAAACCGCCGGCGCTTCGCGCTCGTAAATTCCGGCCACGATGTAGGCGTGCTTGCGGCGCGCCAGCTCCCCGAGCTTTTCCGTGGTCGGGCCAGGGACGCGTTCGGAGACCTCCGCATCGCCCTTTCCCGTGCCGGCTACGGTCATGCCTTCGGGCAGCACGATGACGTCGGTCCCCGCTGGCACGGTGCGGTCCACCAGGTCCACAAACTGGCGCACGTTTTCTTCGGCCGAGTGCGTGTTGTGGGGCTGATATTTGATGGTCGCGACCGTTACGTTGCGCGGACCGGGATTGGGAATCTCTTCGAGCGAAATGTCATCCCACCAAAGCGTGGCTTGCGGAGCGTTTCCGAGGAACAGCTCGATTCTGACGGCGGCGGCCTTTTCGGGCGCAGGCGCGTCCAGGGTCAGGCGCGTCCAATCGCCATCGGTAGTGACGGCATAAGGATAGTCAGGCCGGCCGGCGACTTTGCCGTCCGCGGTCTGCCAGTTAAGCCGCGCGACAACTTGCAGAGCTTCATCCTGCAACCCCTCGGCACGGTAGTGGGCCGTGAAGCGATACCAGTGGCCGGGTGCAATCTCGGGCGCCAGGTAGGTCCAACCGCCGTACTCGGCTGCGTTGCTATTGCCGGAAATGGCCAGCGAGCCGGGCTGGGTGCGGTAGTGGATGCTGTCGACGAATGTCTTTGGCGTGATTTCCGGCCTCGCGCCGTAAACGCTCCAGCCCGCCGGAAGGCCGTTCAATCCCGGCTGGAACGCGCTTTGATGCACGTCGAGCGGCGCCGCGGCGCACAGTGCGGAAAAAGTGAGGAGGACGACGCCCCGCAGGCCCATGGTTGCCATATCGCCTCATTCTAGTTCTTCGTCTTGACCGGTGGCGGCAGCTCCTTGCGTGGCAGTAATTCGGGCCGGTTGGCGGCGTGATACACCACCGACGCAATCACCGCAGAGGCCTGCATCAAATCGGCCGGCACCGCGTGATCGTAAAGGTCCATGTTGGAGTGGTGCGTGATGCGCTCGTACTCCACCTCATCCTGAATAAACTGGAAGCCCGGCAGACCGACCTGGTCGAATGACTGGTGATCCGTTCCGCCGGTGTTGCGAATCGTGATGGTCGTGACGCCGAGGTCGCGAAACGGCGCGAACCACGCTTCGAATACGGGGCGCATGGCGTCATTACCCTGCAAGTAGACACCGCGAAGCTTGCCGGTTCCGTTGTCGTGATTAAAATACCCCGAAAATTTGGCATGCGCCGGTTTGAGCTGCATGGTTTCGGGATCGCCGAAATTCGCCTTCACATATGCGCGCGATCCGTAGATGCCTTGCTCTTCGCCGCTCCACAAGCCCAGCCGTACCGTCCGGTCGAGCCGGAGATGCAGCGCCTTCAAAATTCGCATCACTTCGATCATCACCGCGCTTCCCGTGCCGTTATCGGTGGCCCCTGTGCCGCCGATCCACGAATCGAAATGCGCGCCGATCATGACGATTTCATCCGGCTTGCTGGATCCAGGGATGTTGGCAATAATGTTCAGCCCCTCGCCGGTTGCACCGTCGCTCGTGGTGCGCACTTCGAGCTCCAGCTTCACCGGGACTTTCTTGTTCAGCAGGCGCGCGATGCGGTTGTAATGTTCCACCGTCAGCGCGATGCGTGGCTCGGCCATCGGCTGGTCGCTTTTGTAGGTGCCCGCAGCCTCGCCGAAGACCGTTCCGGCGTCGGCGTTGTAACTCGGAACGATCGCCGCAACGGCGCCCTCCTCGGCCAAAAAGTGATTCACCTTGTCGGTGATGGCGTCGTATTCGTACTCCCAGATCTTGGCCTCGGCATCGAGCGGCAGGAGATCGAACAAGGCCCTCCGCTCGGCGGGTTTTTCCGGCAGGATCATCTTCTCGATATCAAACGGCGGCAGCGCGAACGGTGTGGGCGCCTGCGCTTCCTGTGCCAGATCGGAGTCGGAATAGCGCGATCCGGGAGCCGTCATCAACGGCGTTACATCCCGCGGCTTCTCGAGCAGCACAATTTTGCCGCGCAGCTTTCCTTTGTTTTCCCGAAAATACTTTTCCATCTCCTCCGCGGTCTTCTTCCCGTCCAGGCGATCAGTAATGGTAAGCGGTGCGAGCACCGGCTCCGCGGTGAGCGGCCCCTTGGTATCCGCCGACCACGCCAATGGAAATCCGATCAACGGCGCATACTCCGGTTCCTGAAGTGAGATGCTGAACTTCGTGAGCCGCCAGCTCCGCCCGAACTTGCCCCAGGGCTGGATGGAGGCGTCTTCGATGCCGTATTCCTTGAGTTGCTTCACGGCCCAGTTCGCCGCGGTGGTGAATCCTGGCGAGCCGGTCAACCGCGGCCCGTAAACATCGGCGAGCCAGAACAGGTGATCCATCACTTTGGAGTTCTGGAAGGCCTCGACTTTGATGCGCTGGACGACAGCCAGGTCGACTTTTTCCTGAGCGTACAGGGCGGTTGCCAGAAGTGCGGGCGCGAGTAGTTTTTTCATGAAGCCTCAAATCGGCAGCGACGCCCGAAGCGTCACCTGCTGGTGCGTTTTGTGATCTTCAATGATAATCTGGCCGTTTTCCAGGCGCACGTCATCCACTTTGCCGAAGCCTTCCGGCGTGTGCGTGTAGAAGAACAGGTATCGCGAACCGATCTTCCCCTGCGCGGGGAGCCAGCGGAATGTCGGGGCACCGAACAGCGAATTTAACTGCACCGCTTCGCGGCGCGGCACGTCGAAGGGCTGTGTAGCGAATTCCATGCCGCGCGCGAGCATCTTTTTGTTCGGATAGAACATCCAGCTCTGCGTCCAGGTGTACTCTTGCGGCTTGAACAGGTAGCCCAGCAAAAGACGCTTTCCCGGGTGCAGCGCCGTAATGAACACCAGTTGGCGCCCGGGATCCATCAGGCACGTCGTGTGATCTCCCGAATTCGGCTCAGCCGGCGCCACGCGGACATCGATCTTGCGCGTGTGCAGCCCCGGCGCCTCCGGCCATGTAAATTCCTTATCGGAGGGCAGGATGTGCGGCAGTCCGCCTTCTTTTTCCGATTCCGCATAGGGCCGTGTTTTCGCCCGCCGCGCCGACATATCGACCACCGTTACTCCCGCCTCGAGGAACGGTGAACCGATGGTGGCGTGCTCACCCCAGCACACCGGACGGTCAAAAGACAGCAGGCTCTCGAGTTCGCTCTCGACGTAAACGACGTTCTCACCATCCACCACGCGCACGGTGCGCGAGAACAATTCCTGGGTGAGCGGCAGTTTTGTAGCCAGCGTCAGGGTCGTGGTGCGTCCCTCTTTGCGGTAAAACTTCACTTCGAACGGCGCCAGGTGCGCCTCGCCGTGGCCCGGCAGCCCGGCGGCTTTTTCTTCCGGCGAAACATCCCCGAATCCATCCACACAGACGAAGTGCCCACCCGGTCCGCCGAACTGATTCTTTTCACCCGCCTCGCGTGCCATGCGAATCGGGTTCCACAACGGGCTGAGCTTTTCCGGATCGTCCGCCAGCACCACGCTCGCGAACGTCGCGCCTGTGGACATGACCGTCAGCTCGATCGTGCCGTTCGCCAGCAGGTAGCCCGGAAAATCCTCAAAGTTTGCCTTCGGAGGCTCGCCGCTCTGCGCATGCAGGATGGAGAGCGTAAAAACCAATAGCGCCAGACGCATGAAGCTTAGACTATCACTGCATGCGTTATACTGGCTCGGGATTTTAGCTCATGTTCTGCCCGCGCTGCGGAGCCGCAAATTCGGACTTGGCCCAGTTCTGTTCCGCTTGCGGCACGCCTTTCGCCGTGGCGGCGGCCGTCGCCACCCCCAGGTTCCAATATTCCGGCTTCTGGCGAAGATTCGTCGCCCTCGTCATCGACGGCTTTATCTTCACTCCCATCGCCGTGGCCCTGCTCGCCACCACCGGCATCTTCGGCATGATTCTACATCCCGATCCGGATGAGGATTTCAGAGGTGTTCTCGCGGCCATGTTGGGCGTCAGCATTATCGGCATACTCCTGATCCTGGGCGTCGGCCATTGGCTCTACTACACGCTCATGGAGAGTTCCCGCTACCGGGCGACCCTCGGCAAAATGGCGCTGGGCTCTGTCGTCACCGACCTCGATGGCAACCGCATTTCCTTCGCCCGCGCTAACGGCCGCTTCTTCGGCAAATGGGTTTCCGGCGCCATCTTCAACATCGGCTACCTCATGGCCGGGTTCACCGAGAAAAAGCAGGCCCTGCACGACATCCTGGCCAGCACGCTGGTCATTCAGAAGTAACCGCCTATTTGGATACTTCGGCAGGCTTGTCCTACGATAAAAAACGCATGCACGATGCGGCGCCTGCCATCGACGTTCGCGACCTGCGCAAGATGTACGGGCCCAAGGCCGCGGTGGACGGCCTGAGCCTGACTGTGCCGCGCGGCAGCTTTTTCGGATTTCTGGGGCCGAACGGGGCGGGGAAGTCCACCACCATCCGGATGCTCACCGGCCTCATCCCGCCTACTTCGGGCTCGATCGAGCTGCTGGGCATGCCCATGCCTGCCCAGGAAAACGAGATCAAACGCCGCATCGGCCTGGTGCCGGATGAATCGCTGCTCTTCGACCGCCTCAGCGGCGCGGAGTTTCTCGAATTCGTGGGCCGCATGTACGGCCTCGAGCGTCCCGTGGCGCAGGAACGCGCCGGCGAGTTGCTGGCGCTCTTCGAGCTGACCGCTCAGCCGCGCCAGCTCATCGCCGAATACTCCAAAGGCATGCGCAAGCGCGTGGCCATGGCCGCATCGCTCATCCATCGCCCCGAACTATTCCTCATGGACGAGCCCTTCGAGGGTGTGGATGCCGTGGGCGCGCGTCTCATGAAGGACATCCTGCTCGACCAGGTCCGCCACGGCGCCACCATCTTCCTCACTTCCCATGTCCTCGAAGTCGTGGAGCGCCTCTGCGACCGCGTGGCCATCATCCACGAAGGCAAAATCGTGCGCGAAGGCGCCATGCAGGACCTGCGCTCGGCCTCCGAAACGCTTGAAGATGTTTTCGTGCGCGTGGTGGGCGCGGGCCGCGTTTTTGAAAGGCTGGATTGGTTGTGATTTCCGCCATTCTGCGCGCGCAACTGCTCAGCATGCGCACCTTCCGCCTCGACTCACGCCGCCGCGGCGCTATTTTCTCCCTCCTCACGTCTCTCGTCTGGTACGGCATCTGGGTGTTCGTCGCCTTCGTGGCGGAGGAGTTTTTCTCGTCGGCGCGAACCGGCGGCCTCATCCGCCGCGGCCTTCCCGCCGGCCTGATGCTCGTCTTTCTCTATTGGCAGCTCACCCCCATCATGTCGGCCAGCATGGGAGCTTCGCTCGATCTGAAGAAGCTGCTCGTCTATCCCGTGCTCCACCGCAAGCTTTTCGTCATCGAGGTGCTGCTGCGCCTTACCACCGGCGCCGAGATGCTACTGGTGCTCACGGGCACGGCCATAGGTTTGCTCCGCAACGCCGATTACGGCGGCCTCGCTGGGACGCCGCGCATCCTGGTGCCCATTTTGCTCTTCGTCCTGTTCAACCTGCTGCTTTCCGCCGGCTTGCGCAATTTACTGGAGCGCCTCCTCACACACCGGCGCCTGCGCGAACTCCTCATGCTGGTTGTGGTCTCCGTCGCCGCTCTGCCCCGGCTCCTGTTCGTTTCCCATACTCGCGCGGGCTGGCTGCGCTATGTTTTCACGGAAACGCCCGGCGGCTTCTGGCCCTGGACCGCCACTTCCCGCGCTGCCCTGAGAGACGGCCTCCTGTTCCCCCTCCTGACGCTGGCCGCATGGACGCTCGCCGCACTGGTCTTCGGGCGCTGGCAGTTCGAGCGCAGCCTGCATTACGACGCGCACGCCACCCTCAGCCCGAACGCCACCTCTAATCGCCTCTCGCGCTTGGAGAGCTTCTACCGTCTGCCCTCACTGTTTCTCCCCGATCCTCTTGCCGCCGTCACCGAGAAGGAGCTCCGAGCCCTCAGCCGCACGCCGCGCTTCCGCATGGTCTTCATCATGGGATTCTCCTTCGGCCTGCTCGTCTGGCTGCCCATCACGCTCGGCAAAGGAAGTCGCGACTCATTCGTCGCCGCTCATTACCTGACCATCGTGAGCGTTTACGCCCTCACCCTGCTGGGCCAGGTCTCCTATCTCAATACCTTCGGCTTCGATCGTTCCGCCGCCCAGGTGTATTTCTCCGTGCCCGTGCCGGTCAGCTATTCCCTGATCGGTAAAAACCTTGCCGCCGCGCTATTCATCCTGGTCGAGATGGTCGCCGTCACCTTGGCTTCCATCGTCCTGCGCATCCGCATCACTCCCGATGCCGTCACCGAGGCCTTCACCGTCACCGCCATCGTCGGCGTCTATCTGCTGGCCATCGGCAATCTCAGCTCCGTCCACTTTCCTCGCGCCATGAATCCCGAGCGCGTCTCGCAAGGCGGCGCCGGCAGCCGCATGCAGGCGCTGATTTTTGTCTTCTACCCCATCGCCCTGCTGCCGGTGACGCTGGCCTTCTGGGCGCGCATCGTCTTCGACAGCCAGCTCGCCTTCGCCTTGATCCTGGGCTTCGCCGCGATTCTCGGCGTCGTCGTGTACTGGATCTCCATGGACTCCGCCGTCAGCGCCGCCGTCGCGCGCCGCGAGAAGCTGCTCATGGAGCTTTCCGGCGGCGAAGGCCCCGTGACAACCGACTAGCTTGGGTAGGCGTCGAGATAAGAGGCTAGTGTCCCCACGCGAAGCCGGTCGAGAAGATCGGAATCAATGAAAGTTTGCATCTCGCCGGTTAGTTCAGAGAAACCCGGCGCGTGACGGATGACCCGGATACCCGTGCTCCGTTCTGGCAACGCAACTACAACGGCAGCTTATTGCATAGCGGGCGCCAGCGTTGCTACACTGCGGAGTGCAGGAATAGGATTATACGGGATCGCAACTGAAGCGATCGCGTTTGATAAGAGGGACGGGGCGAGTTCTTGTTGCTTTGCTGGTTGTTTTCGGTCCTCGATACAGTGCTTGGATCGGTTTCACGATATCGGGTCTGGCGGAGCGGAGCATGGTATTTCGTAGAAGAGCACATGCACCCGCACATGGCCTATTTCGTTCGAAATCCATCGAAGGAATGGCTCTTGGCGGCTCGCACCGATGCCCCGTGGACAACCATCTAGTGCATCGTCCAAATAGTTCTTTATAATATAGACGATTTCTGGTACGCTGAGGTATGCCACGAACCGCTCCTGCAATTGCGCTGGACCCAGCCTCCCGGATGACCCTCAGTAATTTGGTACAAGCGCCATCTACACCGCAAGCCATGGCCCTGCGGAGTCGGATTGTGCTGGCCGCCGCCGCCGGACGTTCCAATCAGCAGATCGCGATGGACCTGGGCATTCCGGAAGTCACGGTGGGCAAGTGGCGACGATCTTTCGCCGCGCAGGGGCTGGAAGGCCTTCGGGACGCGGCGCGCTCGGGTCGTCCGCCGAAACATGATGCAGCGGTTTGGCAGAGAGTGCAGACCCTGGCCTGCCAGCAGCCGCAATCCCAAAGCCGTTGGTCGGTTCGGACTTTGGCGCGAGCGGTGGGCTTGCCGCACAGCACCGTCCACACGATTTTGCACGGCTCGGATCTGCAGTTGCACCGGATGCGCACGTTCACCTTCAGCCCCGATCCGGATTTTGAGGCCAAGCTACTGGACATCGTCGGCTTGTATCTCAATCCACCCGAGAATGCCTTGGTCCTGTGCGTGGACGAGAAGCCTGGCATCCAGGCTTTAGATCGCACGCAGCCGCTGTTGCCGCTGCGCGCCAAAAAGCCTCGGAGTTGGACCAACGAATACGTGCGCCACGGAACCCAGACACTCCTTGCGGCCCTGGAAATCGCGACCGGTAAGGTCGTGGCGCATATCCGCAACCGCCGGACTTCGGTGAACTTCCTCCGTTTCATGAACCAGGTGATGCGATCCTACCCGGGCCGCGAACTCCATGTTGTGGCGGACAATCTGAACATCCACAAAAATGAAGCTCTGCGCCGGTGGCTGGCGCGCCATTCTCGTGTGCGATTTCATTACACCCCGACACACGCATCGTGGGTGAACCTGATCGAGTGTTTCTTCAGTATCCTCAGCAAGCAAGGGCTGGCTCACAGCGTCCAGCGTTCCAAACAGGATCTCAAGGATCTGCTCCACCGATTCCTGCAAAGTTACAATGCCAGTTGTGGCCCGTTCACTTGGACCAAAGGCCCCGAGCAACTCCAGCACATCATCGAGACCACCAAGGACTATCAGGCGACCCATCCCCGAAAGCCGCGTCGCCGGAGAGCGCGGAGGAAGAAGAACGATTCTATAAAGGACTAACCGGACGATGCACTAG
>JASHOO010000636.1 GCA_030041035.1 Bryobacteraceae bacterium
TCGGAGGATTGCCGAGAGCACGGAACAAGAGACGGTACGGATCCTATCGGCGCCGGTGTACGCGGGATTCGGGCCGACGCTAGCGGCGGAGTATTTGGGAAACAAGCACGGCATCGAGGCGAGCAAAGAGACGGTGCGGCAATGGATGATGCGGGCCAAACTGTGGCGAGGGAAGAAAGCCAAAGTCCAAGCGGTCCACACTTGGCGACCGCGGCGGAGCCGGTTCGGGGAGTTGGTGCAGTGGGACACCAGCGATCATGATTGGCTGGAGGGGCGCGGCGCACGGTTGTATCTGATTGCCATGATCGATGACGCGACCAGTCGGCTGTTTGCGCGGTTTGTGCGGAGTGATTCCACCGAAGAGAACATGAAGCTGCTGTGGGATTACCTGGAGAAGTTCGGGCGACCGCTGACGTTTTACACGGATAAGGCGAGCATCTTTCATACGACGGAGAAGCGGAAATGGGACGAGCCGGGGGTGGAGAAAGACCCGGTGGAGATGCCGCCGACCCAGATTGGCCGAGCGTTGCGAGAGTTGGGGATCGCGTGGATTCCGGCGCATTCTCCGCAGGCGAAGGATTACGCTTCACACTGCACCTCCTGAGGACATTGCGTAACCACCAGGTTGGCAGAGACCCTTTTCGAAAATTTCACGCCCTGGGCTTTCTGCGGCGGATTCTCGCCCGGGTGCTCGTATAGGCAATCGTTCTTGCCATTGTAAGCGTGTCCGCGAATCAGTCCGTGGCGGTTCCAGATTTTGACCCGTTGCGGATGAATCCCCAGCACCTGCGCCATTTCTTCTACGGTTAGCATGCCAGCCTTGCGGAGACGATCATAGCGCGGCGTAAGCTGATAGCTCCGCTGTATGCGCGCCACGATGCGCGCGGTGAACGGCTTGCCTTCACCTGAATGCAGGCCCTGGCCGTTCAGCACGGCGGCAATCTCGGGATAGGTGTAGCCGTTCAGCAGCCGATCGATGGCGGCAACCGCTTCCGCACTGGTTTGCCGCTGTTCCCAGGACCGCTGCGGTAACGGGAGCTGAATCGTTCGATGTGCGCCGCCCTTGAAGCGGATATGCAAAGTGAGGCGGTCCTCTCGGATCAGGGTGACGTCTTCCAGCAATAGGCGGACCATGCGTTTCCGCTCCCGATCCGGTGTGGCTGGATCACGCCATATTTGCGGAAAATCCGTAGCTAGCGAGAGAATCGCGGCGCGCTGTTCCACGTCGAGGAGCTTGCGATCTTGCGCGCGCTGCTGTTCACAGACTTGCTGCGCTTCTGCCAGCAGCCGCAACTTGTCGTTCCAGTCCGCCTCCAGAGAATCGGCCACCAAACGGTTATCCGGATCAACGCGAAGATAGCGACGCCGTGCGAGCTCGGCTTCGTAGCGTGCCCGCTCCACTTGCTGCTGCCGCAGCTGGTCGGCTTCATCCAAACGCGCCTGAAGTTCCTGCTGTACCGCCAGTGCCACCTCGAGCGTGATGGGGGTAACCGCTTCGACAAGGATATTTCCGATGGCCTCATCGATGGCCGCGCCCGGAATATGTTGGCAGATTGGTTCCCCATGTTCGATGCCCTCGCGCTGGCACACGTAATCCGGAATCAGTTGCCCGTGGCGGCTGTGATAGCGCACCGTCATGCGCTTGCCGCAGAGGCCGCAGATGAGCAGTCCTTGCAGCAGTGCAGGGCCTTCCCGCGGAGGACTCTGGCGGCGGTCCTTGCCATACGCCTGACTGTTGTCGTGGAGGCGGCGTTGGTTTTGTTCATACTCTTCCCAGTCGACATAGCTGGGGTGTGCTTCCCGAATCAGCACTTCCCATTCTTCCCGTGGTACAGGCTCGATGACCCAGCCGCCTTCTACGGTTTTGCGCATGTGCGTCCTCCCGTAAACGAAGGCGCCCGCGTATCGAGGATTGTGGAGGATGCGCAATACCCGGCTGTGTTCGAGTCCGGCCCATACCACGTCCCCTTTGTTTGGCCCGGTATGAAGGTGTCTTGGAAACTGCAATCCCTGCTCCGCGAAGTATTTCACGGTGGCCATCGCCGAGCCAGTCCGCCGGAACGTTTCAAACAATAACCGCACTGCTTGTTGTACTTGCTGATCCGGGTCCAGGACCATCTTTCCCTCAGCGGTATAGGCGTACCCCATTGGCGGGCGCACGAAGAGTTCCCCGCGCCGCGCCTTGTTCCGGATGCCTCCCTGCAGCCGCGCCCGCAGCACGTGCAATTCGGCTTCGCTCATGGTGCCCTTCAGCCCCAGCAGAAGACGGTCATTGAAGTGCGCCGGATCATAGACGCCATCCTCATCGAGAATCAACGTATCGGCCAGCGCGCAGATCTCTAGCAGGCGATGCCAATCCATCGAGTTTCGGGCCAGGCGCGAAACTTCCAAACCTAGCACGATACCGGCGCGGCCCAGACTAACTTCGGTCACCAGCTGCTGGAATCCTTCGCGGTCCGCGGCCGAAGCGCCCGACTGGCCCAGATCCCTGTCGATGACGATGATTCGCTCCAGTGGCCACCCGAGCGCTGCGGCATGTTGCCGGAGAGCATATTGCCTCTGGGTGCTCTCGGTGTTTTCGAACACTTGCCGCAGCGTGGATTGCCGGACATACAGATAAGCGTTCCGCTTCAGGTGGCTGGCCTTCACCTTTTGATGCGCATCCTGGGTCATTGCGTTGCCTCCCATCGCTTCTGAAGAAACAGCCCCGCCAGGATCGACACGATCTCGGACCGCGTCTTCGGCAACATGTACTCCGGGTTCACGGTTGCTGAGGCGTGCTCGATGGCAGTCATTACGGGTATGTACGAGCCGCAGACCTCGATCCATTCGCGCATCCCGTGATGCAAGAAGATGGCGAGGCCAGGCCCACGGCCGCCGCTCAATGCTTGCGCACGCAGGTCCTCGTAGGAATCGCGCGACGCATCGGAACTGGTGGGCTTCACCGCCGTTTTTTTTCCGCCAGCAGCCGCCGCTGAATGCTGCGCGGATGCACCTGAACCCGGAATCGTTTCTGCACGGCCAGGGCAAGTTGTTCCGGAGTAAGCGCGGGGTCTTCCGATCGCTGCTGGAAGATAAAATCCATTACCTCGCTGGTCAGCTTGTGCCCGCCTTGCGGCCCACGTTTGTGGGGGAACAGGCCGAAAACTCCGTCCTGCTGGAACGCTGATTGCGCTTGATAGAACGCAGGGCGAGAGAATCCGAAGGCCCGCGCCGCTTCGCTGATGGACTCCCGATCCACGTGTACCTGACGCAACATCTCGTACTTGACCTGCAGCAGGTCGTCGGGATCGAAGAAATCGCTGTTTTGAAACAAGGGGTGACTGACGGACTCTGGCTGTGGATTGAGTGTACCGTGCCGGCGGAGGGTGTGACGCTTTTGTTGGCGGTCGGGCGGTGAGGTCATGCTCCGGATCACCTGTAAATATAATTACGTCCAATCCCAACAGATTGTCAAGCCTTTTCCGTGGCTGAAGCCCAATAAACAAAGCGCAGAAATGGCAATAAACCGTCGGCTGGCAATCGACAACAACCAGGCAATCCGACAGGATTCTCCTTACACTCATGACGAAATTTCCTTTACACCCCGATCGCGCAGGCCGTTCAGTAACTGAGCCAGTTCGATCAGATCCTGGGCGCGGAACAATGCGCGCCCGGCGGCCAACCGCACCACTGGGTCCTCGGCGACGATGTCTGTCCAACTTGCCGGAACCGATACCAAATGCTCGCCTTCCTTGTGGAAGTACACTCGATGCTCGCCCCACGTGTGGAGATAAGTGACCAGTTCGAACTCGTGACCAGCCCAGGGATGAAATGGATGGGTGATTCGGAAATGTCGATTCAGACCGCTTGCATCAGGCGTAGTTGACGCCCCAGGCGAA
>JASHOO010000637.1 GCA_030041035.1 Bryobacteraceae bacterium
TTGTCCACGCGCGCTTTCTGCGCCTCGTTGTAACCGCGGCGGTCCCGCAACACGTCCGTCGCCCAGCGGATCAGGCCGCCGATGAAAATCGCGAACGTCGTTCCTACCGGCAGATACATCCCCACCGAAAACAGCATCGGGCTCTTCACTTCGATCATGATCAGCGAAAAGCCCAGCAGAATTCCCACCACCACCAGCGGCCACGCCATGTTCCCGCCCACGATGCCTTGCGCCAGCATGGCCATCAGGCCCGCCTGCGGCGCCGGCAGCGCCGCGCTGCCGAAGTGATAAGCATCGTCCAGCACCGAGAGCGGCAGAAACAGCACCAGCCCGGCCACCACAATTCCCAGCATGTCGCCGATCTGCATCCGCGCCGGCGTTCCGCCCAGGATGTGCCCCACCTTCAGGTCCTGCAGCATCTCGCCCGCTACCGCCGATGACACGCAAACCACCGCCGCCACTCCCAGCACCGCCGCCACGCCGCCCGTGCCCGCAACACCAAGACTCACCATCAGCAGCGCCGCCACCACCAGCGTGCAAAGCGTCAGTCCCGAAACCGGATTATTCGACGATCCGATCATTCCCACCAGATTGCCGGAAACCGCGGCGAAGAAAAATCCCAGAACCACCATCACACCCGCCGCCACCAGAGTCCCCGCCATCACTTTGGAACCCGCCAGATTCCCCGCGCCGCCGATAAAGAAGTAATACAGCACGATCATGGCGATAAAAACGATGCCCACGCCGGTGAAAACCACCTTGGCGCTCAGGTCGCGCTCCGTGCGGTCCGTGGCTAGGTGCGCCGCCGCCGATTTCTTCAGGTCCGACACCGCCCGCCCCATGCCCACCGCAAGTTGCTTGCGCATGCGAAACAGCGTGAAGCACGCGCCCACCAGCATCCCGCCCACCGCAATAGGCCGCACAATCGAAAAGTAAATCGAGCTCGCAAGCAACGTCCACGAAACCGGCTGCCCCGCCGGCAATCCCGTCTGAATGTACGGTCCCACGGTGAAAGTGAGCAGCGGCACCAGTAGTCCCCACGCCAGCACGCCGCCCGCGAAATTCAGCGCCGCCAGCCGCGGCCCGATAATGTAACCCACGCCCAGATAGGCCGGGCTGATATCCGGCAGCGAGAAGCTGGTCGCGCCGCCCGTGATCGTGGTCGCCACGTTGGGATTGGTCGATGTCCGCAGCAGCAGCTTCTTCCCCAGCGCCCCGATATTGATGTTGGTGAACGCGTTCTGAGGCGAGAAAATATTGATCTGCCCCAGCAGGTTCACCAGCGCCCCAAATCCCATGTTGGCGAACAGAATCTTCGCCGCCCTGCTGCCCTGCTGTCCCGCTTTGTGAATCTCCGACGCCGCCACCGACTCGGGGAAGGGAAGCTCCGGATCCTCCACCATCACCCGCCGCAGCAGCGTCACAAACAGAATCCCCAGCGTCCCGCCGATCACCATCAGCGCCACACAGTGCCAGTACCGCTCCTTGGTAAGCCCCGGCCAGAGCCCTGACAAAACAAACGCCGGAATGGTGAAGATCGCGCCCGCCGCCACCGATTCCCCGATCGCCCCCACCGTCCGAGCGATGTTCTCCTCGAGCAGCGAGCCCTTCACCAGCCGCAGCACCGCCATCCCGATCACCGCCGCCGGGTACGTGGCCGCAATCGTCATGCCCGCTTTCAATCCCAGATACGCGTTGGCCGCTCCCAGGATGGCCGTCATCACCAGGCCCAACAAAATGGCGCGGAACGTGAACTCCGGCATCTTCGTGCTCGCCGGAACGTAAGACCGGAATTTTTTCGGTTCAGGCGTCATTGCAATCGCGACCTCACCTTCTCACTCAGCGCTTTCCCATCCACCCGCTTGCCCGCCAGCTTGGCCTGCGTGGCTTTCATCACCACCCCCATCTGCTTGAGCGACGTCACGCCCGTCTCCGCGAGCGCCGCATCAATCGCCGCCGCAACGTCGCCTTCGTTTGCCTCGGCCGGCATGTAGCTCTCGATGAGCGTCCGCTCCGCTTCTTCCTTCTGCGCCTGCTCCTCGCGCCCGCCCTTGCGAAACATCTCCGCCGCATCGGTACGCTGCTTGACGAGCTGCTTGAGCACCTGCTGCTCCGCCGCTTCATCCAGTGCCTTCATCGAGTCAATCTGATGTTTTTGCAGCGCCGCCTTGATCATGCGCAGCGCATTTAGCCGCGCCTCTTCCCTCGCCTTCATGGCCGCCGTCATATCCGCCTGCACCCGTTCCAGTAACGCCATAGCTGGGTTTTATTCTAGTCGAGCCGCGCTGGTCCGTGCACACTTGACCTGCCGAAAATCGCGTCCGCGCGGTTTACGGCAGCGTGATCGAACCCATGGACGGATTTTGTCCCGACGGACGTTGGAAGGTCCGAGTGATACGGATGGCGTGCGACCCGGCTGGCGCTTTCCCGATCCTGGCGAAGAAATAGCGAACGATGCTATATTGTCGAGAAACCGATCAGGGTTCGACGGACGAAGCGGCCGGGATCAATGACGATTTACGCGGACACTAACATTTGGAATGAGCTGTGCGACCAGGGGGTTGATTCGGCCCAGATCGAGGCGACCCTAGTTGCGAAGGAAACCCGGCTCGTTCTCAGTTATCACACGGTATATGAGCTCCTCAAGACCTTTCGCGGCTCACGTGCCCACGCGCGCCTACGCGCAGCGAAGCTCTTCTCTCACCTAGACGCGCACTTGGTGGGCAAACACATAATGTGCGTTCACGAGATCTTGGAGGTACTCGGTTCCGAGATGCACGCCGTCGCTGGCCGAATACCCGCGCCAGATCCGTTCGTTTCGAAACACGACCTAACGGAAATGATTTCTGAAGTACGAAGATTGGCTGATGGCGACTTCAGCGAACAGGCGGACGCGTTCGTCACCGAGCGGCGCGGGCTATCTTCGGCTGCGAGATCTGGTCAGAAAGACCACACAGCGGCTCGGGCTGACATGAAGGAAAAATTGAGGGCCATCTCCGCTGACAAGCTGCAGGCATGGCTCATCGATTCAACCGCAACGGCGACGCCAACGGCACTGTCTTTATTGTCAGGCAAGATCCGTTACCGATTTACCGAAGCTACTCTCGATGATTCGCTGTCGTATGCGCGTGCCCACCTCGAATCGCGAACGTTACGCGCCGCCAAAGCGCTAGTCCGCGCCGATCTGTATTTCAACTGGCGGTGCGCCCATCGGGGCTCAATTCCAAAGGACTTGTACGACGACATGTATCACGTGCTGGGTGCGATTTACTGCGACGCCTACGTTACCAAGGAGCCGGCTCAGGCGGAATACGCCCACCTTTTATTGACTCCGGCCACGAGCATTCACGTCTATGCGCCTGAGGTTCCCATCGCCGAATGGCTGGAGTCGCTGACACCCCAGCGAGCGGCCGCCCTGTCGTAAGCTTGAGAACATGCCTACGCACTTTCCCAAAGCCGTTCCCGAGATCCCCGTCAGCAACGTCGCCAAGGCCGCCGACTATTACGTCCACGCGCTCGGTTTCCATCTCGACTGGCACAACAACCAGGACGGTATCGGCGGCATCTCGCAGGGGGATTGCCGCATGTTCCTGACGAACGCGCCGTTCCGCCAAGGCTACGGCAATGGCGCGCCGGTTATGATCTGGCTGAATCTGGAAAGCAAGCACGAAGTCGATGAGTTGTACCATCAATGGCGCGCCGCCGGAGCGAAGATCCTTGACGAGCCCGAGGATAAACCCTGGCATCTGCGCGAATTCCGGGTCGCCGATCCCGACGGTAATCAACTGCGCGTGTTCTACGATTTCACCCCGGACTTGCGGAAGGAGCCGGCGTAAGCCGCAGAAGGAGCACCCCCGCCAAACACGTTTGGCACCGGCGTTCTGATGCAAGCGCCGGATCCCGTCGAAGTCACGTGTCGCGCGCCGTCCCGTTCCCTACCACCCGATTGCCCGTACCCCCTCCCGATGCGATACATTTGAAGGTTTGTTGAGCGTGGTGCGGGGCGCCGCCGAGCGCCCGCCACCCGCCCGGCATTGACACTACAACAACACTGGAAATAATACCTTGAAACTACGCCGGAATCCCCTGCGGCGCATTTTTGCGCACAAGACGACGGGGGAAATGCCCCTATCTGTATCCCTCGTTACGATTAACAAAGAAGTTACGGCCTGGAATCCGTAGTGCACATCTGACGCTCTCGCCACTCTAGAGGTGCGTCAGGTTGACGCCCCCGATGAGATAACACTGGCTCAGCAGCTCCTCGACGGGTTGTAGGCCAGCGTTTGTCGGCATCGGGGGCGGCCAATCTCGGAGACTTACCCCCAGCGGAGGAACCACAGGAGTTTCTAGAATCCCGGATCCGCGCTGAGTGTCAATCCCCGACTTACACCACGTGACGTACCGTATCTTAGCGCAATCCAAGCGCCTGTTGCCGCCGAGCGCCGTTGCACTTTTCTAGTACCGTCTCCCACGAAAGGTAGCCCCGGTATTCTTGTATGATGTCAGTCGGTCACCCCATAAGCCGCACAAGGAACCCCCATGGCAAACACATTTGGCACCGACATTCTAATTCAAGCGCCGGACCCCGCTAAAGCCGCGGCTTTTTACGTCAACCAGCTCGGTTTCACCATCACCGGCGAAACTCCCATGCTCAGCCTGCATGGCAAGCACATCAACCTCTTCATTGAGCGCGGGCCCGCGCTCGGACCCGTCCTCGAGGTTACGGTTCCCGACGTGAACGATGCCAGACGCCGCCTGACCGCGGCCGGTTGCCAAGTCGTCAAAGACGAGCCGGATTTCCCGCGCTGCTATCTCCGGGATCCATACGGGCTGATCTACAATCTGACAAGTCCGTAGCGCGGGGCCACGCCGATTTTGCGGGGACCTGCGGCTTGCCCCTCGATTACCCGCCCCGCTCTCCACCGCCCCTCGCAACCTCGGAAAGGACCAGATCCAGCGCAGTCAGATCCGATTCCGGCCGTCGCGACAATCGAAACCGCTCGTGCAATTGAACCACCTGCCCTCGGTAAAACCGTGCCAACGCTCCCAGCGAGGCGACCAGGGCCTCCCTTTCGCAAACGCAAAAGGAGCTGCGCAGCAGCGCCACCACCTCTCGGCTGCCCCGCTGGTCGTATTTCGAAAAAAGCTGCGTCCGCGGTGTCCGGTCGAACAGCCAGTCATCCGCCTGGATCATATGAAATCGCAGTTCGTCGAGCAGTGTCTGGGTGAACACCAGCTCGTCCCGTTGGATGCGCCGAAACGCCTCATGCGCCGCCGCAAGCCCTTTGCTGATCGAATAATCCAGATTTTCTTCCGTCACCTCGAACCGCAGTCCCGCCGAGCGCTTGATTAACCCCTCAACCACGCCTCGCGGATCGAACAGAATTCTCACCGGCAACGTGTACCAGGGCGATGGTTCCAGTCCGCCCTCGCTGAAGTAGAAAATGTCGATCTTCACGAAGAACCGGAAATGCGACACGCAATGCAGCGTTCCGGGGCGCCACTCATTGAACAGAAAATCCGGCCACCTTGCAGGGGTCTCGCGGCGGTGCTCGACGAACCACGCATGCCTCTCGGGCTTTACAACCACCCGCAGATCGATGTCAGAGTATGCGTCGGCCACCCCGGCCCCGAGCGAACCGGCAAGAAAAATCCCCGCCACGTCGGCATTCGATGCGAAATGCTGCTGCGCAAAACCGAGCAGCCGGCCACGCGCAGCGATAAGCGAATCTTCCCGCATAATACCCGTCGCCAACCTCTCTTCTTGAGCTTCCGGTCCCTTACCATGTCACGTCTCGACTTACCCTGCAACAAAAACGCGGGTCCATCGAGCGTGGCGCTCGCGCTTTCAAGCGTAAATCGCCGGCATCTGCTATGATGAAAGTACACTGTCCTCCAATCACAAATCCGAGGGCAAGAAACCAGGCCACAAAACGAATAACAAGAACCTCGGTTTGCATCTGACTTTCGCGGAACTTGAGGTTTTGTTACCTCTCGCTTCCGATCAGTTGTTTCGCAACGAATTCATTGACAAGCGAATCCCGGGGTTTCAGAAGACCCGCGAGGAGGTGCAGGCGGCCAAGGCCGTCGTCAGCCAGATCAAGGAGCGCATGCTCGAAGCGCGACTAAAATCCACTGACACTCTGCGCATCAACATTCAATATCCGTAGGGGCTCCCCATGAATCAGCCCCTGGAAATTCCTTTCCTTTGCCCGAATTGCCACTCCAATCGTGTGGCTCCGGCGCAGGGCCTGTTCGACTGGCTCTTCCGCCTCTTTGGCCGCCAGCCATACTCCTGCCGCCTTTGTAACGCACGATTCTATTTCCACGACGCCCGGCCAATTACGCATCATATAGGTTAGGTTTTTCCGCCAGGCGGGCCCCCGCCCAGACAACACCCGTGCCGTCTCTGCCGCCCGAGCAGCCGCCCGATGCTATAAGTAAATCAGGCCGGCATCTCCATGTCACATCTCGACTTACCCTGCAATAAAACCAATTTTTCAAAACAAACCCATTCCCATTTCCGGACAGTACTTCCGCGCCCGCGCCCGCCTGCTCGATTTGCTATCCTTATAGATTCAGCTTTAAATCATGCACATTAAAAAACAGCGTCTCCTCACCCCCGGCCCTACGCCTCTCTATCCACCGGCTTTGCACGCCATGATGGCGTCGGATATCCACCATCGCACCGAGGATTTCCGCACCATCTATAAATCCGTCCTCGCCGATCTGAAAGAAGTCATGGGCGGCTCGGGCGACATCCTCCTGTTCGCCTCA
>JASHOO010000638.1 GCA_030041035.1 Bryobacteraceae bacterium
TTGGCGATCTATGCCCACCGGCTGTTTCGGGCGAAACCGGACGAACGGCCGGGAGATCGCGTTTAGCGGCGCTACGGTTCCTGGGGCAGGATATCGGGTCTGATGGTCAAAACCTTCTGCTCGAGGTAGGCATGCCGGCGGTCGAGCGCGCGTTTCCACCACAGCGACAGCAACAGCGTCACCACAACGGCACCCCACGCGAGCGCAGTTGAGTTGAGGAACACGCCGGATCGCAGAGCAATGATCCAACCGAGCGTCAGGACCGCGCCGCCGGCGACCGCCAGACGCCGTTCCACAGGCGCCCACGAACGTGCGCGCAGCGCCAGCGGCTGCATGGTCACGGCAAACGGAACGGCAACGACCAGATCTACCAGATAGTGCTCACCGAATCCGAGAGCAGCCAGCAAAGTCAGAGCAAGGAAAACGGCTGCCAGCCACCGCCACGCACGATGCAGGCCCGCCGTGTTCCACCAGATGAGCAGGGCGTAGGCAAAGTGGAGCGACGGCATGGCGCTGCGCGCAGCATCGATGTGCAGAAGGGACTGCAAGGAGAGGCTGGCCACGGGCGGCAGGTTCGCGGGAAATTCCGTGCCAAACGTGTGAATGGGTCCCACGGCTGGAAATAGATTGTGCAGAACCGCGGCCGCGATGCCTGTGGTAGCAATTAAAGGCAGGATTCGCGCGGAAAATCGGCCGGCCGCCTCGCGTTCCAAAGCCAGCAGAAAGCAGACGGCCAGCGGCATGTTCCGGTAGGCCGCGATGGCGGCGACCTTGAGCGGGTAGGAACGGGCGAGCAAGTCGGCGGTCCACACGCTGAGCTTCAGTTGCAACGCGTCATCGAACGCGTAAAGCAAAGGGTCGTAGACCTTTGGCTGCAAAGTTGTCGTCCAATTGAGGCAGAAGGCCAAAATGAATGAAAAATAGGGAAACGCAACCGCCGCCAGAAAAGTATCGCGATGCAATTTGCGCAGAGCGCGGTCTCCGGCGAACACCCGCACGGCGAGAACTGCCAGGCTGGCCAGCCCCAGGAAACTGAGATAGGCGTAGGGCGCGGCGCCGATCGAGTTTCCGTAACCGTGATGCAGCCACGCGTAGAGCACCGTCAGCCAGCTCCCCATGACCAAGGCCGAAATCCACTCAGCGGGCTTGGGACGCGCTCGCATGTGGATCAGGAAAGCGCCGGCCAGCGCCGACTCCAAGACTGGATTTCCTTCGAGACTGGCCAGGCCGTGGCGGATGCCGACGTAGACCGGAAGAGCGAGCACGACGGCAAGCACCCCACGGCAGATCCATTGGACGATGCGTTCAGTTCGAGTCATGGTTACGCGCGTGTAAAACATCGTTGAAGCCGGGGATGGCTTCGAAACAGGTAGCGCCCGTCACTTCACCGGCCTGGAGCAGGCGCAGATCAAGATAGCGGCCGCGGAGATAAATCTGGTAGAGCGGTGCGTCGTAGGACCGCACAGTATAGGCGCCGACCTGCAGAGCGCCGGAGTCGGCGTCGTTGGCCACAACGATCGGGTTCACGCCGCTGGTACGGACGCGAAACTGGTTGGCGGCCGGTTCGTAGTTGGCGTAGCTGAAGCACCGGCGAATACAGACACGGTCGAGCATGTGGGCCAGCAGGTTCACGTCTCCACGCTGGTCGCAAAGAGCGCTGATGACGCGGGCGCCGGCAGGCACCGCAGTCACACTTCGTCCCAGCAGATCTTCCACCCGGTTCAGGGCCCGCGTGTCCGCATAAAGAAACGAGAAGAAAACGCCCAGGAGCATGGTGGCGGCTAACTTTTCCCACCGGCCGGGGACGACGCCGCCCAGAAGCGCGCAGCCACTTACGCCCACCAAGAGCGACATTCTTTCCGCGATGTAGCGCAGCGGATGAGCGTACATGGGCAACAATAGTGCGCCGGGCAGCAGGAGAACGGCCGCGGAGGCGATAGCGCAAAGCTGAAACGGAATCCCCAGCATCAGGCGCCCTCCCCGCCTGTGCTTCACGGAACGGGCGAACAGAGACAACCAGATCGCCAGCAGGATGAATTCGAGCGGATCGTATTTCCCTGAGAAGACCGATATCTGATCGGCGCCGGTCATGCTGATCATTTGTTCGGCGGACCAGCGCGTGGGGAAATGGGCCATCAGAAAGGTTCGCACGATGACCAGCAAAGCCAGCGCGCTAATCATCAGGATGGGCCGTGCGCGAGGGCGGATGCGGCGCGCGATCCAGGTGTAGGCGATGGAACCGGCCAGCCACGCTACCGGCACCATATGGGCGGCGCAGGCGAGCGTGATGAGCGGAATCGCGAGGATGGTCGAACGCAACTTCGGACGCCACAGCAGCGCGAAGGCCCAGAAACACAGCCCGGCGGCCAGATAAAAATTCATGAAGCCCATGTGAAACACCCAGCCGTAAGCCAGCAGGGCGAGGAAGATCAGCATGAACCACGGCCGCGAGCCGGAAACCTTACAAACTGCTGCGAACGCACCCCAAAAGAACACGAGCACGGCCAACGGCACCGCAACGTGCTCGGCGCCCCACGGCCCCATGACGCGCATCAGACCGCTCAAGATGAGGTCGAACAGAACATTGGTCCACTGCGGAGCAATCCACAGCCCGGGCGCCTTGCCTTCACCGATCAGAATCGAGAGCCACGCGTTGTAGAGGTGGCTCGAAAGGTCGCCGGCCTGAATGCGCAATTGCCAGAAACAGGGGGTAACTACCAGGACCGAGAGGATCGCCACGCGGACGGAGGTTCGAGCCAGAAGCTGGTTGGTGGCGGCCGGCGCGCCGGGCGTGTTTGTCGTCGAGGCGCTCGTTCGCAGCGGCTCCGCGGGCAGGGTCGCGTTCATAAGCGGAGGCTCTGGAATGGCTCGATCAGATCGAACGGAGTCTGGACGTTGCGGATGGCTTCGCCAATCTGGCGGATGTTTTGTTCTTCCAGGCGGCTCGGTGCCGCGGCCAGCCGCAGGTAGTGGATCCGGGAGGGATTGATGCGCATGATGCGGCAACAGGTGGCGTCCACGGCGGTCATATCCTTGCCGGCCACCAGCACACCCACAGGCTTGGGATTGCCCTGGATGGGACCGTTGCCCTCCATGCCCACCACACCGTCAACAATAGCGAAGTGGCGGGGGAAGGCAGCATGCAAGTCGGCGATGCATTCATCGATGCCTGCCCAGTGCAGAACATTTTTCGGCCAGCCGTATATACTCCCCGGTACCAACCCGAAGAAATTCTTCATGCTCAAGGTTGCGCCGACCCAGTGATGCGTCTTCATCTTGGGGAGCGAGACCAGCAGATCGGCTCCCAGCGCGGTGTTGGGGAAATAGACGGCACTGAGCCGGGAAAACGGGTCGCGTAGCAGGACTTGCGAAACGTCATCGAGATTGAGGTCGGTGAAGTGATCTTCGAAGTGGGGAATCGTGTCGAAGTAGCCGGCAGCATCGGCCAGGTCAAGCGTGACGCGGCGATGCCCGGGCCCTTCGGCAATGCGCACGTCGGCCGCGCCCAAGGCGCGAAAACCTTCGAAGGCGGCATGCACCAGCATGGGGTGCGTATTAATGGTCGTGCCGGGGTCGAATTCTACCAGGTTCGGTTTGATGACCACGCGTTTGCCGCGGACGTCGACGCGATGCTCCACCAGCAGTCGGCGGACCGTGTCATAGATGGCCTGAGTGTAAGAGGCGCGCACGATGGAAACGCGCGGCTGCGCCAGGTGCTCGCCGAGGACTGAGCAGCGGGTCAGCGTTAGGCAGCCGGCCGCCGCAGCCAGAGCTTCGCGTCGTGTCATCCCTTTTTTCACGCTTTACTCCAGAAAGACATTTCTTCCCTTGAGCGCTGCCTGCGCCAGAATCGCGAGTGCCGAGTCCACCACCTGACGGCAGGCCAGGTTCCGGGCCGGAGGGGTGATCGTCATACTGTGCGCCTCGAGACCCAACTGCAACCAGCTCAAGCCCTCGGCTGACCGGCAAGCCTGCATCTGGTCCTGTGCAGCCGCGAGGGCCCTGTCGATCTTCGGAGAACGCACCTGGTGGAGCGCCAGCAGCGCCTGGCCGGTAGTCTCCGGATAGGAGGGAGCATCGACTCCCAGGACGTTGCTGCGCCCGTAGTTCCAGCCGCCGTCTTTGCAGATCCGGTCGAGCAGAAACTCGCGGCCTACGACAATGCGCGCTTCAACGGCGTTCGAAGCTTCGCGCCGGCGCGCTTTCTCCAGAGCCAGCACGGCGAAAGCCGTGGGAGTCACCCAAGCCGCGGCGCCGGGAAAAAACGGCCAGCCGCGGTGGGTTTCTCCGGCTCCTTCGCCATCGCCGATCAGCTCATTGCGCAGCCGGTAGGCGAATGACGTTTCTTTTCCTGTCTGTCCCATAAGCCATTCAATGGCGCTGGCATGGCAGGCACGTCCCAGTTGCTCGGCAGGCAGTAGTGCAGCCACGGATGTGACCCAAGTGCTTTGATTCACCGGCGGGCTCGGCGGCCAACCGCCATCGGCGCGCTGGGCGGCGTGCAACCAGGTGATGCCCCGCTCGATACTTCCGGCGTCGCCCCGTCCCACCGATTGCGCCAGCAACGCGAAAACGGTCGGTTCGGTCCACGAACTGCCGCCTTTGCGGTAGGGCCAACCCCCATCCTGATTCTGAAGCTGGATGATTGAGGCAACGTCCATGAAAGTTGAAGGCACCGGCTCCGCGGAACTCTGTACTACCGGCGAAGTCCGGATAAATGCAGCCCTCCGAGTTCCCGAAGTCCGGCCAACGGCGCCGACTTTGGCATCCGCCACTGAAGGAAGAAAGCCTCATCGACGCCCACCACATCGTAGCCCTGAGCCATCCAGCGCCTACGGTTGCAGACCCGTCTCATCCCTCCGAAAAGGGAAGCGGGCGGCCGGCCTCCGAGACCGGATCATTGCCGCGCATGGAAACGCACCTACCGCTGCGCTTTCCGCTTGCGCCGGCGCATCATCAGCATCACCAACAGCCCCCCTGCGGTGAGCCAAAGTACGGTTTGCATGATCATGTCGTTCATTTCGGCGGTTCTCCTTTCTTAACCTTGGAATTGCTTCATCAGTGGGAACAGATACTTGAAGACCTGCAACAGGCCCGGTCCGGCCGCCACAATCAGCATGGACGGCAAAATGAAGAAGAAGATGGGGAAGACCAGCTTCACGCCCACCTTTCCCGCGCGTTCCTCGGCCTCCTGACGGCGGCGCACGCGCAAAAAGTCGGAGTGGGAGCGCAACGAGTCGCCCATGCTCGTCCCGAAGCGATCGCTTTGAATCAGAATGGCCACCAGCTTCTGGAGCTCGGGCTCTCCGGTGCGCTCGGCCAAATTCTTGAGCGCCTCAGAACGGCGCTTGCCGGCGCGCATCTCCAGATTCACCAGGCTCAACTCCTCGCTTAATTCTTTATGGCTGAGCTGCAGCTCACGTCCGACGTGCTGCAAAGCCTGATCGAGGCCTAAGCCGGCTTCCACAGAAACGACCAGCATGTCCAGGGCGTCCGGCAGCGCCAGACGAATGGTGTTCTGCCGCTTGGCGATCCTCTTGTCGAGCATGTAGCCCGGCAGGTAGAAGCCCATGAATCCCGAGAACGCAATCAGCACCACGCGCAGCACCGGATTGGGAATCGCCGAGCGGATCGAGAACGCCATGATCACCAGCACGATACACAACGTGAGCTTGATACCGTTGAAAACTTTGATCGCCGATTCCGAACGGTAGCCGGCCATGATCAGGTCGCGGCGGGTGACGCCGGCATCATCCGGCGAGATGGGCACTTTCTCGCCGACCTGCTGAATCACGCGGACGATCCAGCCGACTTCGGGCACTTGCGACAAACCGCCGACACCCAGCGTTTCCGCCTCGAGGACCGGAGCGCCGAGGCGTTCGAACACCCGTCCGGGACGTGCGTAGCGCCGGTAGCCGTAAAACGAGATGGCCCCCATTAACAGCGCAAACAGCAGAACGGCGATAAGGATGTCCATGATTGCCTCTAAACCTGGATGTTGATGATCTTCCGGATGAAGTAATTTCCCAGAATCTGGCCCACGACGGCGAAGCCGATCAGGTATTTGCCGTCGCTGTCCTTGGCCATCCCTTGGATATAACCGGGGGAGACGACCAGCAAAGCGAACAGAGTGAAGATGGGCATGAGCATCAGAATCGTCGCGGTGAGCCGGCCATGTGCGCTCGCCGCCTTCACCTGGCCTTTCAGGCGGAAGCGTTCACGAATCACCTCAGCGAGGCGCGTCAGAATTTCCGCCAGGTTGCCGCCGGTTTGCTTCTGCAGCAGGACCGACGACGCAAAGAAGCGCATATCCAAGAGCGGAACGCGGTTGGTCAGATTCGCCAGCGCGACTTCGAGCGCCGCGCCCAGGTTCTGTTCATTAAACAGCGTGCGGAACTCCTGGCCGAGCGGCTCCGGCAGTTCCTCACCCAGCATTTCCAGGCTGATGGTGAAAGCGTGGCCGGCGCGCATCGATCGTGCCAGAAACTCCAGGGCTTCGGGAAACTGCTCTTCCAGCTTGCCCAACCGCTTGGCGCGCGTGCGACGCACATAAAAGTACGGCAGGGTCGCCATCAGGCAGCCGGAAACCGCCGAGGTCGTACCCAGCCCGATCACGGGGAAGCGGACCCCTGCCACGCCGCCAATGATGGCGCAGACGATGGAGATGAACAGGAACTTCATGGGTGTCCAGCTTAAGCCGGCCTGGGACATGTGGGCTTGCAGTTTCTGCGCCACGTCCAGGTTTTCGATGAACTTCTCCATGAAGGAGCGGCCATCGTCGGTCGGCTCCATCAGCAGATTGCTGATCGAAACCTCCGGGGGCTTCTCCTCATCGGTCTGGAGCATCGAACTGACTTGCTTCTTGCGCTTGTTGTCCCAGTACTTGGATGCCAGAGTTGCGGCCACCATCACCACGACGAACAGAATCAGAAAGGCGAAAAGAAATGGCATTACCATGTTGCGGCCTTTTTACGAGATCTCCACCACGGTCTGGAAGATGGAAGCCGGCAACTGCATGCCGGACGCGCGCAGGCGCTCGTAGAACTTGGGGCGGATGCCGGTGGCGCGGAAGCGCCCCGTCACTCTGCCCGCTTCGCTGAGCCCGGTCTTTTCGAATACGAAGATATCCTGCATGGTGATCAGGTCGCCCTCCATGCCCACGCACTCGGTGATGTGCGTGATGCGGCGGGTACCGTCGCTGAAACGGGCCACCTGCACGAACAGGTCGATGGCCGAGCTGATCTGCTGGCGGATGGAGCGCACGCCCATATTGGCGTTGGCCATGCCCACCATAACTTCCAGGCGTCCGATGGCATCGCGCGGGTTGTTGGCGTGGACAGTGGTGAGCGATCCGTCGTGACCGGTGTTCATGGCCTGCAACATGTCCAGGGCTTCTTCGGCGCGGCACTCACCGACGATGATGCGGTCGGGGCGCATACGGAGGGAATTGACTACCAAATCACGGATGCGGATGGCGCCCTGGCCTTCGACGTTGGGCGGGCGCGTTTCCATGCGGGCGACGTGGGTTTGGCGCAGCCGCAATTCGGCGGCGTCTTCAATGGTGACGATGCGCTCGTCTTCGGGAATGTACGAAGAAAGCACGTTGAGCAGTGTGGTTTTTCCAGCGCCGGTGCCACCCGAGATGATGACGTTGAGCCGCGCCTTAACGCAGCACTGGAGCAACTGCAACATGCCTTCGGTGAGCGCCAGTTTCTTGACCAAATCCTCGCCTTGCAAGGCATCGCGTCCGAAACGGCGGATCG
>JASHOO010000639.1 GCA_030041035.1 Bryobacteraceae bacterium
GCTGCTTTCCGCGCGGCGGGCGGATGGTCCCGAGGCCCTGGCGGTGGTGGGCTATTACCGGGCCCATATCGGGGACGGCCTGGGTCTCCGGGCCGAGGATCTCGCCCTGGCGCAGGCGCACTTTTGTGATCCGGCCAACGTGTTTCTGCTGGTGAAACCGGCAGCGGACGGATCGGCCAGTGCGGGCTTTTTTTTCTGGGATAACGGCCGCATCGACCCCGAGTTCAGCTTCCTGGAATTCCCGTTCGATGCGCGGCAGTTGACCGGAGGGCGCGTCAAGCCCGATTTGCCGAGCATCGCGCATGACCGGGCCACCACGGCTCCGTTACCCGAGTCGCAAATTCACGCAGAACACGCGGAACATGAGGCCTTGCCGATGCCGGCGGAGAGTCCGGCGCCGTTCCAGACCGAAGGTCCGCCAGAGCCCCGGCGCGGGCGGGATTACACCGTCTGGTTCGCCCTTTTGCTCGCCGTATTGTTGGTTGTAGCGGGGGTGCTGGGATATCAGGGTTACCTGGCGTGGGCTCCCAAAAGCGCAGACGCGCAACGGGCGGCGGCCGATGCCCCGGCGCTGGCGTTGCAGGTAGAGCGCAAAGGTACAGACCTGCGGGTGAGCTGGAACCGGAGTTCGCAGGCCGTTATGCAGGCCGCCGGCGGCGTGCTCTCCATCCGCGATGGCGATTCGCCCCAGCAGGAGCTGAAACTGGATGCGGACCAACTGCGCACCGGCAGCGTGACCTACACTCCGGCCACCGGCGCCGTCCGGTTCCGGCTCGAGGTGATCGCTGCGGGCAACACCAGGACCAGTGAAACCGTTCTCGCTCTTTCGGCCGCCAGGCCCGAGGCGCCGGCCAGCTCCCAGCCGCCGGCCATCGGGCCGTCACCCCAATCGGATGCGGCGGCCGCCAATTCTTCCGGCTCGGGGACTGCACTCGGCGAGCCTCTACGAGTGAAGATGCTGGATGCGGCAGCGCAATCGCCTGCGGTTGCGCCGCCGGTCGCACCCGAGCCGAAGCCCGGGCCGCAGGGCCCTTCCTCCGCCCTCTATCTCCCGCCGCGTCCCATCCGGCAGGTGCAACCTACGATTCCGCGGGCCGTGCGGAGACTGATTGGGTCACCCATCGAGGTGCCGGTCAAGGTTTGGATCTCCGGCACCGGGATGGTCGAGAAGGCGGAGGCGCAGCCGACGGGCCAACCGGTGAGCAGCACCCTGGTCACGGCGGCGGAACACGCGGCGCGGCACTGGCGTTTTGCTCCCGCCGTCCGCGGCACCGAAACGGTTCCGAGCGAAATGATTCTCAAATTCCGCTACCAGCCGGTGGGGCAGTAGCGAATTCTACCGGGCGATCATCCCGATCGTTCCCAGCCACGTCTCCACCAGCTCCGGCCATCGCGTGATGGGAAACTTCGTACGCCGCAGCCCAAAAGCATGCTTGCCTTCCGCGTATAAATGCATTTCCACCGGAACCCCGGCGTTCTTCAGCGCAATGTAGTAAACTAGCGAGTTGTTGATGCTGTCCACGGGAGCGTTCTCGGCCTGCACCAAAAAGGTAGGCGGCGTCCGACGCGTGACGGGGACATCGGGATTCAACCCGAGCCTCGTGGCCGACATCCACAGATGCCCCGGATAAAGCACCACCGCGAAATCCGGGCGGCAGCTTTCCTTGTCGGCTGCATCCACGGTGCGATACACCCGCTTGTCGAAGTGCGTGCTGATGTCCGCTGAGAGGTGACCACCGGCCGAGAATCCCAGCACGCCAATTTTGTGCGGATCGATATGGTAATCGGCGGCGTGGAAGCGAACCAGGCCGACCGTCCTCTGCGCATCTTCGAGCGCCATGGGGGCTTTGGGATTCACCTGACATTTACATCGGTCATCGTGATGCGGCCCGGTGAACGGAACGCGATACTTCAGGAGCACGCAGGTGATCCCCTTCGACGTCAGCCAGTCACAGACCTCCGTGCCTTCGAGATCGATCGCCAGAATCTGGTATCCTCCGCCGGGAAAGACGACCACCGCGGCGCCCGTGTTCTTTCCCTTGGCAGAATAGACGATCATCGTCGGTCGCGAAACGTTCTGGACCGATCCCTCTTCGGTCGTTTCCGAGTTGGCGGCCGGGCCGAACTGCGCGTCCGGCACAGTGCCTGGCCAGAGCGGCACCTGCGTGTGGCCAGGCGATGGCTGCCAAACAGACTGGGCGAAAACGCTGCCGCAGCCAAACACCAAAAGGAAAGAAAAGATCAGAAGCATTTCGTTCCAAAATAGCTCGCGACCACTCAGTTCGGCCTGCGGCGGATGCGTGTCCTTACAGAATCCGATTGAGGACTGGAACCCGGCGCAGCGCGGCAGCAGCGATGAACGCGATCACAGTTGCGATTGCGCTCACGATGGCGAACTTGGCCACGGGCGGCGCGTCGAAGCCGCGCAGGGCGAGCGACGCGGCGATGACCACGGGCGGATGAAAGACGTAGACGGCGAACGCGTTATCCGAGAGGAACCGGACCAGGCGGCCCTGGGTGTTGAAGCGCTCGCGAAAGATCACGATCAGCCCCAGGCACACACCTACACAGAAGAACGACTCCCAGGAGCTTGCCACAACACTTTGCCAGTGTAGGCCGCCGTCGAAGAACTGCCAGTGGAAGTGCACGGCCAAAATGACAATCGCGAACCAGGTGACGGCGCCAATGCCAAGGGAGAAAGCGAGCCAGCGCATCCCAAAACGATGGGGAATTCCTTGAAGCCAGTTGTGCCGATAGGCGTGGAGCCCGGCAATGAACAGCAGCACGTATTGCGAAAAGAAGCAGAGCTGCATATTCCAGACGGCCGTGCCGATGGGCTGCACGATGCGGACCAGGAACGTGGCGGTGGCGATGGCCAGCATCAACAGAATCACGTGCCGGTTGGCGGGCAGCCAGGCTTCGGTTGAGGCGGCGCGGCGCACGGCGACGCGAACTCCCGCGTAGATCACACAGAAAATCAGCAGCGCCAGGCAGAACCACAAAGGGCCGCTCTCGCCCAGAAAAGTCGCGTAGGGACGTCCGCGATGGCGCGCGCCCAGGAGGAAATAAATGTTGGAGGGTCCAATCACGACCATATACAGGAGCGACGGCAGTCCCAGGCGGATGGCGCGGTCGCGCAGGAAGCGCGCGGGACCCTTGCGGTCGAAAGCCGGAGGCACAAAATATCCGGCGATAAAAAAAAGAAAGCCCATGAAAAAGGCCTGTAACCAGCTCTGATAAATGGCGAAGAAGAGGAGCGAACCCTGGCCCAGTTGAGCCTTCTCGGTGTAATACCAGCGGCCCATGTTGCTGTAAGTCACGGCGGCGTGCATGGTGATGACAAGCACGATCATGACCCATCGCAGGTTGTCGATGAAGAGGATCCGGGCGGGTGCAGTGACTTGCGCAGGCGAAACTACGGAGGCCTGAGCCATAGGAACTGAAAAAAGACTATTATATCCTATTGCAGGAGTGCGAACCGGACATTTCCGGCCTTATGCCGGCTAGCGCGCCGGCGGAAACTTTTCCTCACTCACGATTCCCGCGCCTTCTTTGATGGTTACCAGTTGTCCCGCCGACACTTTGGCGAATGTTTCAGAAGCGCCATTCGGCCATCGGATCTCCAGATCCGCAGTTTCGTTGGCGCCCAGACCGAAATGCAGGCGTCGATCGTTGACCGACAGGTAACTCGATTGCGCCTGGACTTCCCGCGCCTGGAGCTTGCCGCCGTATTTCGCGGTGACGCGCGCGCCGATGGCGCTGCGGTTCGATTTGGTCCCGATGAGCTTGACCTTGAGCCAATGGTTGTTGCCGGTCACGTCGTTGCGCAGCAACGACGGCGGCTCGTTCTGATTCATGACGAGTATGTCGACGTCGCCGTCGTTATCGAAGTCGCCAAAGGCCACGCCGCGGCTGGAGTGGGGGGCCGCGATCGCCGCCCCGGCTTCTTCGATCAATTCTTCGAATTTGCCGTCGCCCAGGTTGCGAAAGATCAGGCGCGGCGTGCGGTGCGGAAACTGGGGGAGCTCGCGCTGGGCTTCCGGGTACACGCTGCCGGTGACGATGAAGATATCGGGATAACCGTCATTGTCGAGGTCCTCGAGCCCGGTTCCCCAGCAAACGTAGCGCGTTTCCACGCCCAGGCCGGCGCGCATGGTGACGTCAGTGAACCGGCCCTTGCCCTCGTTGCGATAAAGCACGGGAGTATCTTCGGCGAAGTGGGTTTTGAGAACGTCGAGGCGGCCGTTCAGATTGTAATCGCCGATGGCCACGCCCATGCCGGCCTGCTCGGCGCCGTCTTCACTCAGAGCGATGCCGGACTCCAGGCCTTCCTCGGTGAACGTGCCGTCGTGATGGTTGGTGAACAGAAGAGCGGGCGTGGAGTCGCAGGCGACATAGATGTCGGGCCAGCCGTCGTCGTTCAGATCAGCCGCCACAGCCGTGAGCCCGTAACTGTTTTTCCCTTTGCCGATGCCGGCCGCGGCCGTGACTTCGCGAAAGGTGCCGTCGCCGTTGTTGTGAAAAAGCTGCGGGGTTTCCGGCGGCAAACCGCGCGGACCGCAGTTCACCGGCACGCCCTTCCAGTTGCAGAGCGCGTTCTGGCCGGTCTTGGGGACGCGGCGCGGATCAAATCTGAGATAGTTGGAGACAAATAGGTCGAGCCGCCCATCGCGGTCGTAATCCACCCAGGTGCAGCCGGACCCCCAGCGCACAGGAGCCACCAGGCCGGCCTCTTTGGTGACGTCAGTGAAAGTGCCGTCGCCGTTGTTGCGGTAGAGCACGTTCTCGCCCCAGTAGGTGACGAAAAGGTCTTCGAAGCCGTCGTTGTTGTAGTCTCCCGCAGTCACCCCGAAAGCCCAGCCGGTGCGATGCAGGCCGGCCTTCTCGGTGACGTCGGTAAAGGTGCCGTCGCGATTGTTCTTATAGAGCCGGTTGGTCGCCCCGGGCACCGGCGCGTCCAGGTGGGTACCCGAGAGGACGAAAATATCCAGCCAGCCGTCGTTGTCGTAGTCGAGGAAGGCGATGCCCGCGCCCATAGTTTCCAGGATGTAGTCGCAATGATCGGCATAGCCGTAAATGACGGGGTCGCGCAGACCGGCGGATTCGGCGACGTCGGTGAAATGCGCATGGAACGGACGGCCGGAGGGCTTGCCGCGGGGTGTGGGAGTAATGCCGCGCGTGGCCATCCCTTCGGAGCGCTGCGCGCGTAACTCACTGGCTTGAGCTGCCAGGAGCGCCAGCATCGACCGCCGCGTCATAGACCCTTTCATCATAGGGGAGTTTCGCCAAGTGGTGTCGCCGGGCGGCTCAAAGCGGAAATTAACCTCAATTTGACTTGCCTCCCGCCTTAGAATGTGCTTGCAATTGCGCGGGAAAGGCGTTATAGAAGAGGTGGAGTCTTCTCGTAAATTTGGGTGAAAAAGAGGGTCAGGACCGAAGGGGCGACGTTCCAGCACTTGGACGCCGGGTGACGCCTTCAGGGGCGTTGTGTCCTCACCTCAGGTGACGAAGAGCAATTAGCTAGAGCGGCAGTGCTCAGGGTTCACACCGCCCACAGATGGTTGGTGTGTGTCTCTTCGTCGAGAGCATGACATTGCTGTCAGATCCAGCCGCTTCAGGCAGATTACTGAAGAGCTTGGCTCAGGGGAGGATTAAGTGATACGTTTTGCTCGTTCATTTTTTCCGCTGCTGATCCTGTCCGCGTCCATGTTGTACGCACAAGGCACGGGCTCGATTACCGGCACGGTTCGTGACAACACTGGCGCGTCCATACCGGGCGCCACCGTCACCATCACCAATACAGAACAAGGTACGGCTTACAAAGCCACCAGCAACGCGGCCGGCGATTATCTGCAAGCCGCACTGCTGCCCGGCATCTACGACATCAAGATCAGTGCCACCGGATTCAACGATTTTGAAGCCCAGAACATTGTGCTGCGGGTCTCGGAAAGAACCCGCGTAGATGCCACGCTCGCGGTGGGACAGGTGAAGACCGCCGTCACCGTCGAGAGCGCCGTGTCGCAGGTGCAAACCGAGACCGGCGAACTATCCGGTATGGTCACCGGTACGGAAATGACTCAGATCGTCCTCAATGGCCGGAACTTCACGCAGTTGATCGCTTTAACTCCCGGCGTGAACAACCAGACCGGTCAGGATGAGGGCACCGTCGGCGTTTATGGCAACACCGCCTGGAGCGTGAATGGCGGCCGCACCGAGTACAACAACTGGCTGGTCGATGGCGGGGACAACATGGACGCCGGCAGCAACTCCACCATCAACGTCTATCCCAGCCTGGATGCCATCGCCGAGGTCAAGGTGCTGACCTCCAACTACGGCGCCCAGTACGGGCGCAACGGGTCAGGCACCATCGAGAGCGTGACCAAGTCCGGGACGAGGGAACTCCACGGCGACGCTTACGAGTTCGTGCGCAACACCGACTTTAACGCGCGCAACTTTTTCGCCAACGAGAATCCGCCCTATCACAAGAACGACTACGGCTACACCCTGGGTGGGCCGGTTTACATTCCCAAGCTGTATACCAAAAAGGAGAAAACCTTCTTCTTCTGGAGTGAAGAATGGCGGAAAGAACTGACGCCGACAACCTTCGACATCGGAGTGCCCTCGACTCAGGAACGGCAGGGAAATTTCAGTGATGTCTGCCCCGCCGCGGGTAGCGCGGTAAACAAGACCACATACCCCAACTGCCCGGTCAATCCCGCCACCGGAGCCTATTTCCCCAGCAACACCGTTCCCATTAACGTGAATGCGCAAGACATCATGTCGATGGTTCCGGCGCCGACCACCAACGACGGTTTCGCCTCCACGTTTAACGGCAGCGTGGGCGCACCCGTGAACTGGCGCGAAGAACTGGTCCACATTGACCATAATTTTACCGATACCACGCGGTTCTTCTTCCGGTTCATTCATGATTCCTGGAACACCGTCACACCGACCGCACTGTGGAGCGGCGATTCGTTCCCGACTGAGCGCACCAATTTTGTGGGACCCGGCGTCAGCCTGGTGGCGCACATTGCGAACAATATTTCTCCCACACTGCTGAATGAGTTCACCTTCTCCTACACGGCGGATCACATTTTCCTCACTCCCACCGGCACCGAGGTGACGCGCCCCTCGACGATGACCATGACCGGCCTGTTTGACAATGGATTCGGCGACAAGGTCCCCGGCATTTCCATCGGATCTCCCTATAACAGCGGCGGCGGTTTCACCGCGGATCTGGCCGGGTATCCCTGGAATAATGCCAACCCGACCTACACCTTCAAGGACCAGATCGCCAAGATCATCGGCGGCCACAACATCTACACCGGCGCCTACGTCGAACTCATGCAGAAGAATGAAGACGCCAGCGCCGAGACCCAGGGCTTCCTCAGCTTCTATAACACTTCGACCGTCACCACGGGCAATCCCTGGGCAGACTACCTGCTGGGCCGCATCGGATACTTCTACCAGACCAACCAGCAGATCAAGTATTATTACCGCTCCAAGACGTTCGAGCCCTATTTCCAGGACGACTGGCACGTCACCCCGCGCCTGACCGTCAACATGGGAATTCGCATCAGCGGGTTCGGTACGTATCCCGAGAAGTACAACAACTTCTACAACTTCTTCCCGAATCTGTATAACCCGGCCGATGCGCCCAAGATCGATGTGACCGGCGCCATTACCGGCGTAGCCGGCGACCTGGTTCCCGGTTCGGGCAACTTCTATGACGGCATGGCGGCGTGCGGCAAGGGCGGGACCCCGGCAGGCTGCATGATGGGCCACTTCCTCAACCCGGCGCCGCGCCTCGGCTTCGCGTTCGATCCGTTCGGCAATGGCAAGTGGGCCTTCCGCGGCGGTTACGGCGTCTTCTTCGAGCACCTGAATGGCAACGAAGCCATCTCCGGTCTCGAGGGCAACCCGCCCGGAATGCTGACGCCCACGCAATACAATATTCCGAGTTACACCAGCATCGGCGGATCCGGCCTGAGCGGTACCATCGGGACCACCGCCTACAACCAGCAGATACGCTGGCCGTACGTGCAGCAGTGGAATCTGGATGTGGAACACACTATCGCGCCCAATACCGTGGCCACCCTCGCTTACGTGGCATCGAAGGGCACGCACCTCTCGAACCAGATCGATTTGAACCAGCTTCAACCCGTACCGACCAGCGAGAATCCATTCGCCATCGGCCAGCCGCTCACAACCACCCAGTGCGGTACCGTGCTCAATGCCGGCTTGCCCAACGTCAGCGCTGTGGTAAACGGCAAGACCATCAGCGGCCTGGCGGCTCAGGACCTTTCGGTCGCCTGCGGCACAGTGCCCGCCGACTCCTATCGCCCCTATCTCGGCTACAGCAACATTGCTTGGATCGAAGAGCAGGCCAACTCGATTTATAATTCGCTCCAGTTCTCGTTGCGCCGCACCGCGAAACGGTCGCAAATCACCCTCGCCTATACCTACAGCCACTCCATCGACGATTCGTCGGACCGCTATGACGGCAACTTCGTAGATTCGTATAATCTCGCGCTGACGCGGGCCACTTCGAATTTCGATGAGACCAACGTGCTCAACGTTGGCTACGTTCTCGATCTGCCGTATCTGAACGATCACAAGAATCTGGTGGGCAAGGTGTTGGGAGGCTGGGAATGGTCCGGCTTGACCCAATACTACACCGGCACGCCGTTCAGCGTGACGGCAAGCAGCGGCAACAACATCGACCCCGGCCCGGGCGTGGGCAACGGCGTTGGAACCAATGTCTACGCGAATTTGGTGGGCAACCCCTATAGCGCACCTCCGCAACCGGGGGTTGCTGGCTATCTCGGACCCGTGCTTTACAATCCCGAGGCGTTTGCCGCGCCTACAGGCCTGACCTTCGGAACCGCGGGACGCAATATTCTGCGAAACCCCAATGTCCTGAACTTCAACATGGGTCTGTTCAAGAAGTTCTACGTCGATGAGAAGCGTTACTTCGAATTCCGTGCGGAAGCGTTCAACATTTTCAATCACACGGAGTTCAGCAGCGTAGAAACCTCGATTGGTGCCTACCTGCCGAACGGCGTGGCCGCTACCAACACGCAATTCCTCATGCCCAACGGCGCGCATGAAGCGCGGCTGCTGCAGCTCGGCCTCAAGTTCATGTTCTGATTTCCATCCCCTGATTCTTTCAAGGGCGGGACGCTCCCTCGTGGCGCTCCCGCCCTTTTTCTTTGCGGCTACACTGAAATTGGTGAGAGCAGGCGCGATCGCATGCGCGGTGTTGATTGTGGCGGCGCTGCGCCTCGCCGCCACCGGGGCGCCCGACGCACGGCAGATCTTCGAACAAGGACAGCAGGCGCTGAACCAGGGTGACCTTCCGGCGGCCGAGAAGGCTTTCCGCCAGGTGCTCGAAGTGGAGCCCAATAACGTGGGGGCGCACGGCAACCTGGCCGTGGTTTACATGCGGCGCCACGAATGGAAACCCGCGCTTGCGCAACTGCGGGCGGCCGAGAAACTGGCGCCGAACATGGCGGGCATCCGGCTGAATATCGGCCTCGTCTACTACCGCCAGGCCGACTATCCGCACGCCATTGCGCCCTTCGCCTCGGTCGTGCGCGATCAGCCGGATTCCATGCAGGCTCGCTACCTTCTCGGGCTCTGTCACTTCTTCACCGAGCACTATGACGACGCCATCCAAACCCTCCAGCCCATGTGGTCGCAGGAATCCCGGAATCTCAGTTACCTGTATGTGATGTCCATGGCCGCGGGAAAGGCCGGCCGCAAGGACCTGGATGAGCAGGCTACCCGTCAGCTTCTCGAAGTCGGCCAGAATTCGGCCGAGCTGCACCTGTTCCTCGGTAAGGCACAACTGGCGCACTACATGTATGACCGCGCGCTTGAGGAATTCGAAAAGGCCGCGCAGATTGATCCCAAAGCGCCGTTCGTCCACTACTATCTGGGAACCGCGCACCAGCGGCGCAACGAGTTCGAATTAGCCAGGCAGGAGTTTCTGAAAGACATCGTCATCGAGCCGGACGTGGCTTATAACTATGACCAGCTCGGCGAGGTTTGCTATGCGCTCAACCAGATCCCGGACGCCGAGCGCTATTTCAAACAAGCACTGCACCTGGACGCGAACCTCGTCACCTCCGAGTATGGGCTGGCGAAAATCTACAAGGAACAGGGCAGGTATCCCGAGGCGCTCAAAGCCCTGAATGCCGTTATCGAGACCGATCCGAAAAGTTCCAGCGTGCACTACCTGCGCGGCCAGGTGCTTTCCGCGATGGACCGCCGCATCGAAGCCAAGCAGGCATTCGATGAAGCCCTTCGGCTCAAGCAGGCAACGCGCGACGAGCTGGAGCGCAAAATCAGCGGCCAGCAAACTGCCGACCCGCAATTGGCGCACGAAGAGCGATAGCGAACGCTCGCAAGTTGGCCGGAATCCCCCGGTGGCGGTGCTTTTCAGCCGCTGGCATATCGAGCTTGAGCCCGATAAATCATAACGTTACAGTTTGGTCTGGATCTTGCATTCCGCAGTCGTGAGGCGTGTGTATGAGACGCACCCACAGCGACGGCCGCCAAATCGAAAACCGCCCGGCGCTGCTATACGTCCCTTTATATAGCCGAGGAGGTGAAACCATGACGATCGGAAGGTTTGTTTCCCGGCAAGCGCTCAGCATCGTTTGTGCACTCGTTCTGCTGGGCGCCGGGGTGCCGCTGGCCGCGCAGCAAGCGCCGCCGCCACCCGCGCAACTGCTTTCCCCCGATCAACTCGACAATCTCGTCGCGCCTGTCGCGCTTTATCCGGACTCATTACTCGGTCAGGTTCTGGTGGCCTCCACCTATCCGCTCGAGGTGGTGGAAGCCGGGCAGTGGCTCCAGCAGAATCGGAACCTACAAGGCCCGCAACTGGTCGCCGCTGCGCGGCAACAGAACTGGGATGCGAGCATTCAGGCGCTGGTGGTTTTCCCCGACGCGCTCTACCGCTTGAGTTCGAATGTTCAGTGGACTACCGATCTTGGAAACGCCTTTCTCGCCCAGCAGGCCGACGTCATGAATGCCGTGCAGCGCATGCGCGCTCGCGCGCAACAGGCCGGCCGATTGAACTCGAACGCGGACCAGACGGTCACGACCGAGACGCAGGGCGGCCAGAGTGCTATTGACATTCAGCCCACCAATCCCCAAGTGGTCTATGTGCCGGTTTACAACCCCGAATACGTCTGGGGACCGCCGCTGTGGGGTTACTACCCTCCGCTCTGGTATCCGGCGTTCGGTTTTGGATTTGGGTTCGGTCCGGGCATCTACATTGGAAGCTTCTTCGGCGGCCTCGGTTGGGGCGGCTGGGGCTGGTGGCCGAACTGGTTCGGCTTCGGGATTTTTGAGCGCCCCTTCTTCTTCACTCACTTCGGTTACGCCGGCTTCGTGGGCGGACGATTTGGCGCCTTCGGCGTCTGGGCGCACGATCCGGTGCACCGGCTCGGAGTTCCCTACTCCACTCGCGCACTAGCCAGCCGTTTCCACGGCTCTTACGGGACACGCGGAGCGGTTGCCGGCGAGCGCTTCGGCGCACAGCGGATGAGCCCGGGGGCCTCGGAGTACCGCGGAAATGCAGGAGCTGGTGCCCGTGCGGGCGAGTTCGGACGCAACTCCGCGCAGGGCGGCTGGAGCCACTTCGGCGAATCGCGGCCCGGCGTGTCGCAGGGTTACGAACGCAGCGCGCCCAGTTACCAGAGGGCGACGCCATCTTACGGCAGCAACCGCGGTTTCTCGGGCGAGGCGCGCAGCTATCGCTCGACTCCTTCCAACGGCGGCGGACGGTCGAGCCGGTCATCCGCTAGCCGAGGTTCATCCGGCGGCCATCACAGCAGCGGCGGGTTCCATAGCAGCGGTGGCGGATCCCATGGCAGCCACGGAGGAGGGTCCCACGGCGGAGGGCGCCGCTAGCGTGCCTGGGCCTTGCCTGCCAATTCTCCGGTCACAGCCGTTACCCGGGAGGGCGATTTCTCCGGAGCGGCTGCTGCGCTTTTCGAGGGCGTGGCAACGGGATTTTCCGCTGCCACGCTTCTGACCAGATATCGCACATACAGGCCGAAAGCCAGCGCCAATACCAGACACGAGATCAACAGAAAAAGGCCATCCACGTATGCTGCTTGTCCCGTAGCCGCCAGCCACACGGCCACCGCCAGGGAAGCAGCGATCACACAAAGGCTGAAAATACATAACAAGCCACGATCTGACACTTCAGACTCCCGCGCGCACCGGCCGAACCTGCGACAGGCACGTGTCCACGGCCCGCACCAGCGTTCCGTAGCCGAAGGGCTTTTCGATCACAGCGCCTTCGCGGCACAGCTCATTCACGTGCACGCCCGTATCGCCGGTCATGTACAGAATCTTCAGATCGGGGCGCAATCGCTTCAGACATCTCGCGAGCTGAGTGCCGCTGAGCGCGGGCATATCCACGTCGGTCAGGACCAGATCGATTTCATCCAAGCCCACGCGCCGCGCCAGGTCGAGCGCGGCGGCCCCGTCATTCGCCTCGATCACGCGATATCCGTGGCGTTGCAACACCGAGCACACGAAGGATCGCACTAAATCATTGTCTTCGGCTAAAAGGATCATCCCGTTGAGCATGTGGACATTCTCAAAACACACGCTGCCAGCGGCCTTTGGGGTAGGAGGGGTTGGCCGCTAGCAGCGAGTGCGTTTCAGCGTCACAGGTGAACAGATTGAAACTATGATAACCAGAGGCCGCCGCCCGGCACGATACTGCCGATGGGGTAATCGGCAGCCTTTTTCCAAGTAGGTAGATTGCCGGTGCGGACGTTCAGTTGCTGTCCCGGCGCTGCAGCGTCGGCCGTTCGTCCTGATCGGCGGGAGCTTTCTTATCGTCGTCGCTGTCAATCGGCCCGCTGCCCGGAGTACGCCGCAAACTGGGCCGGTTGCTGTCCTTGGGGCTGGCAGGGCGGACATTGTGCAGCATCTGGAGACGCGCCTTCACGTCATTGAACTCGGAGGTGTTCAACACGTACTCCGGCCGCTCTTTCAGCATAGTGGCGATGTTCTTTTGCGCCTGCACAATGCGGTCGTCGGTCGGCGGGTGCGTGGAAAAGATCTTCGACATGGTTCCCGGCTTGCGCTTTTCGAGCGTTTGGATTTTTTCAAAGAAATCCACGAACGCGGTGGGATCGTAGCCGGTTTTGTACATGTACTGGAGGCCCAGCATATCGGCTTCGGACTCCATGGCGCGCGAGAACCTGAGGAAACCCATAGGGATGGCCATGCTGGCGCCCTCCCAAATGGCGTATCCGGTCCAACTGTAAGGGATAACAAAGGAAGCGGCGATCATCCCGATCTGCGTCAACTCGCCGCGCGTGGCCTGCTTGGTACCATGGCGCGCCGCCACATGGGCGATCTCGTGCGCCATGACGCCGGCCAGTTCGGCTTCATTATCCGCGTTGAGAATCAGGCCAGAGTTGACGAAAAAGAACCCGCCGGGTAGCGCAAAAGCGTTAACTTCTTCTGAATCAAGCACTTTAATGGTGAACGGCACCTTGGCGTCGGAGTTGCGAACCAGATTCTGGCCGATGCGATTCACATACTCGGCCACGACCGGGTCGTTGACCATCTTGGCCTGGCGCTCGACCTCCTGGGCCATTTGCTTGCCGAGGGCGATTTCCTTCTGGATCGAGTAGAAATTAACCCCTCCGCCGACATCACGGTTCCCGATCTCGTCGGGGTCCTTTTCTTTGTTGTCAGCACGGCAAAGCGGGCCCGTCACTACAGCCAGGACAACGGCTACCCGCAAAAACGCGGTGAGATTTTTCATAGGAAGCCCCCTTCCCCGGGATGGGACATGGAAGTGGCGGGATCGATCTACTGCACCCGGCGCCGTCAGCCGACGAACCGCACCGGGATCCGCATTGGCCGAGTTCACCAAACGCGTCACCAAACTGCCAGCCTTACATTAACATAGGATAAACCCGATTGCACGCCCATTCGGGTCAGCAAGGCATTGAAAAGATCAATTTTCAAAACAAAGCCATTCCCATTTCCGGACAGTCGATACATGCAATTTGCTACTGCCTCATTCCATAGTATCTACCCTAATTCTGGTATTTAGCGCCGGCTTCTCCTCTCACTAAGATTGGGGTCAGGTTTCTTCATGGGCCTGTTTGATTTGAAGCGCCTGGTTCACATGGGCAAGTCGAGGCGCGCGGAGACGGCCGGACAAGTAGAGCGGACTTCGCGTTCGGAGGAACCCGTCAAGCTGGTGGGGATTACCCAGAATTCGCGGGACGCTGCGGATCTGCGGGGTATTGCCGGCAATCACGGCTGGAGGGTCTCGATTGTTGAATCGTCGGAGGCTGCGATCTCGGTCTTAAACGAGCAGCCCACTCCGGTGGTGATTTGCGACCGCGATCTGCCGGACGAGGCGTGGCACGAGGTGCTGGCCAAGATCGCGGCGTTACCGCAGGCGGTGTGCGTTCTGGTGGCCTCGCGCGTGGTGGACGATTACCTGTGGCGGCAGGTGATCCGGCATCACGGCTACGACGTGGTGAGCAAGCCGTTTCAGCCCGAGGAATTGCGCCGGGCGGTCAGATTTGCCTGGTCCTGGCGCGGCTGGGCGCACCGTCACTACACCGAGGTTCTGGGCAAACCTACGGTCTGACCGATTGTGCATGATTCAGAAAACACCCTTATCAGCTTTATTCGAGAGTTTCGGCCGCGTGGACATCTGTACGATTTCGGACGTGATGGGGCGGCGCGGGTTTCCGTACTTTGCACCGATGTCGGGTTACTCCCTAGAATGTCTCCTATGACTGGCTTCGGCAAGTGTGGGACCGGCGGCGGGCTCGGCATGCAGCTTGCGGTTGCGGCGTTACTATCTTGCAGCCTGGCGGGTTGCGGCAAGCACGATGATGTGCGCGCGGCGAGCGAAGCAGCGGACGCTCATGTGGGAGTCACCAAAGTTGCCCGCAAGAACCTTCAGCGGCAGTTGTCGATGTCTTCGGAGCTGGTTCCGTTCCAGGAGATCGACGTGTACGCCAAAGAGTCCGGGTATGTGCACGACCTCTATGTAGATTACGGCACGCATGTCAAGAAGGGCCAATTGATGGCGGTTCTGGAGATCCCGGAGTTAGAGGCTCAGATCCAGCAGGACGAGGCCGCGGTCAAGAACGCGAGCGACATGGTGAACCATGCGGGACACGAGTTGAACCGGGTGGAAGCGGCGCACGTGCCTCTGCACGCGGAGTATGAGCGCCTCAATACGGTGGCGAAATCGAGGCCCGGGCTGGTCGCCCAGCAGGAAGTCGATGATGCGCAGGGGCGGGACCTGGCGGCGGAAGCGCAGGTGGAGGCGTCCAAAGCCTCGCTACAAAGTGCGCAGAGTGAGCTGCAGGCCGCGGAAGCCAAGAAGGAACATGACAGCGTGCTTTATGCCTATGCCAGAATCACGGCGCCGTTCGCAGGGGTGGTGACGCAGCGCTACGCCAACTACGGCACTCTGATGCAGGCGGGCACGAGTTCGAGCACGCAGGTTCTTCCGCTGGTGAAGTTGTCGCAGGATGACCTGTTTCGCCTGGTGCTCCCGGTGCCGGAGACCTACGTGAGGTACATCAGGATCGGCGAACCGGTGAGCGTCAACGTGACTTCGCTGAACCGGACCTTTTCGGGGAAGGTGACGCGCTTCTCGGTGGACGTGAGAGAGGATACGCGCACCATGCACACCGAGGTGGATGTCCCCAATCCCGAGCGTGTGCTCATACCGGGAATGTATGCCGAGGCCACGCTGGTGCTGGAGCAGCATGTTAACGCGTTATCGGTACCGTTACAGGCCATTGACCGCAACGGCGGTGAGATCGCTGTGGACGTGGTCACACCGGCTAACAAAGTTGATATCCGGAGAGTGAAGCTCGGGATGGAAACTTCCACCGATGCCGAGGTTTCAAGCGGGCTGGCCGAGGGCGAATGGGTAGTGGTGAGCGATCGCAGTGGTCTGAAGACCGGCCAGCCGGTGCGGCCGCAAGAAGTGCAAGTGGTCAACTACCAGGGGCAAAACGAAGAGTAGAACTGCCGAGCAGGATCTGAATCCATGCCACGTTTCTCGATCCGCAATCCTTACTTCATCATCGTGGTTTGTCTGGCATTGATGGTGATCGGCACCAACAGCCTGGTGCGCATGCCGGTGGACCTATTTCCGCCCATCAACATTCCGGAAGTGGTGGTAGCGACTTTTTATTCCGGCATGCCGCCCGAAGACATCGAAGTGGCGATCACCAATCCGCTGGAGCGCTTCTTTACGCTGGCCAGCGGAGTGGACCACAGCGAATCGCGCTCGATGCTGGGGGTCAGCATCATCAAAATGATGTTCCAGCCGGGCACCAACGCCGATGCCGATGTGACTCAGCTTTCCAACCTGGCGCTGGCGGACCTGAAGCGCCTGCCGCCCGGAACCTTGCCGCCGGTAGTTTTGAAATTCGACGCCTCCAGTCTTCCCGTCTGCCTGGTGACGGTGAAGGGTGAGGACCTGAACGAAACGCAGCTTCACGACGAAGCGCAGTTCACCATTCGCAACCAGATCGCCGTGGTGAAGGGCGCGGAGATTCCGCCGCCGTTCGGCGGGAAATACCGGCAGGCGATGGTGTATGTCGACCCCTACAAGCTGGCATCGCGGCAGTTGAGCGTAATGGACGTCGTCAAGGCGGTGAACAGCGGCAACGTCATTCTGCCCGCGGGCGACGTCAAGATCGGCCCGACGGATTACTACGTTTACTCCAACAGCCTGGTCAAGCAGGTGCAGGAGTTGAATGACCTGCCGCTCAAGACCGTGGACCAGCGCTGGGTGAGAGTTTCCGACGTGGGCGAGGCCAAGGACGCCGCGCAGTTGCAGTACAACATCGTGCGGGTGGACGGGCAGAAATCGGCCTACATCCCGATCATGAAGCAGGGCGGCGACACCAACACCATCGAGGTGGTCAACTCCGTGCGTGACATGCTGGGCCACCTGCTGGACATTCCCAAGACGCTCAAAGCCGACATCGTGTTCGACCAGTCGGTATTCGTGAAGGAAGCGATCCGGACGGTTCTCCACGAAGGTCTGATGGGGCTGGTGCTCACCAGCCTCATGATCCTGATATTTCTGGGCAGTATGCGGGCCACGGTGGCGGTGCTGCTTTCGATTCCGCTCTCGGCGGTGACGACGTTCGTGTGCCTGTATCTATTGGGCGGCACGGTCAATACCATGATTCTGGGCGGGCTGGCGCTGGCGTTCTCGCGGGTAATCGACAATTCGGTGATTTCGCTCGAGAACATTTACCGGCATCTGGAAATGGGTTCCTCCCCCGCGGTGGCGGCGGAGCAAGGCGGCGCCGAAGTGAACCTGGCCGTGCTCGCCGCCACGCTGGTGGATGTGGTCGACTTCTTCCCCGTGACTTTCCTTTACGGCGTGAGCAAATTCCTGTTTTCCGCGCTCGCCCTGGCGTTCTGCCTCTCGTTGATGGCTTCTTTCGTGGTGGCGATGACGGTGATTCCGCTGTTCTGCTCGAAGTATTTGAAGGGCGTGCATCACGAAGCGCCCGAGCACGAGGAAGGAGCCGCGAGCCCTCCGGAGAGCTCGAGCTGGGGCGGCCGTTTCAACGAGTGGTTCAACCGGAATTTCAACAAGCTGCTGGACCACTACGAGCGCTGGGTGCGCAGGGCACTGAAACACCCGGCTTTGACGGTGATCGCGCTGATGGGGTTGTTCTTTGCCAGCTTTGCAATTTATCCGTTTATCGGCCTGGCCTTTTTCCCCCAGACTGACGCGGGCCAGTTCACGATCAACCTGAAGGCGCCGACGGGAACGCGCATCGAAGCGACCGATCAATATGTGGCCAAGATTGAAGATCTGATCAAGCGGGATGTGAATCCGCAGGATTTCCGCATGATCGTCTCGAACATCGGGGTGGTGGATGACTTCTCCTCGCTGTACACGACCAATGCCGGCCAGTACACAGCGACGGTGCAGACGCAGCTCACCGACGATCACCGGATTTCCAGCCAGGCTTACATGGACCGCGTGCGCGACGACATCGCGGCGAGGTTTCCGGACGTGCGCACGTTCTTTCAAAGCGGCTCGATGGTGGACGCGATTTTGAACAGCGGCATGCCGGCGCCGATCGACGTACAGGTTTCAAGCCGCCATTTGCGTCTGGCGTATCGCATTGCGCAGGATCTGGCGGCGCGCATCCGGCAGGTCAACGGCGTGGGCAATGTCTACATTCCGCAGGATATGAACTATCCGGCACTGCGCATGGACGTGGACCGGGTGCACGCGGCCGAACTGGGCCTGAGCCAGCAGGACGTGGTGGACAACGTGATCACGGCGCTCAATTCCAACATCATGATTGCGCCCAACTACTGGGTGGATTACGTCAGCGGCAACGACTACTTTCTCACCGTGCAGTATTACGAGCACGGGAAGCCGGCGGTGCACAACTTCGTCGACCTGCGGCAGATCCCGCTGCGCGCGCCTAACCTGACCCAGCCCACCACGCTCGATACCGTGGTGAAGCTCGAGGCGGCGCAAACGCCCACGGAGGTGGATCACTACCAGATCCAGCGCGTGATTGACGTGTTCGTCACGCCGGCAGGAGAAGACCTGGGCAGGGCGAGGGACGCGATCCTGAAGATCATCCAGGACGCCAAGCTCCCGGAGGACGTGCGGGTGGATCTGCGCGGCATGGTGAACGGGATGGAGGAGTCTTTCAAGAGTTTCGGCATTGGCTTCTCCATGTCATTTATCCTTCTGTTGCTGATTCTGATTGCGCAGTTCCGATCATTTGTGGATCCGTTCCTGATTATGCTGGCGATTCCCATGGGCTTCATCGGAGTTTTGGTGATTCTGCCGCTGACGCACACCACGCTGAACGTGATGTCGCTGATGGGGGTGCTGATGCTGATCGGCATCGCCGACTCGAACAGCATTCTGATTGTGGACTTCGCGCACCGGCTGGAGCAGCAGGGGCTGTCGGTGACGGATGCCGCGGTGACCGCTTGCCGCGTGCGATTGCGCCCGATTCTGATGACGTCGCTCGCCACCATCATCGGTATGACCCCGATGGCCATGAAACTCGGCACGGGCGGGGAGCAGTATACGCCCATGGCGCGCGCGATTATCGGCGGACTTACATCGTCGGTGATTCTGACGGTCTTCATTGTTCCAGCCGCCTATGTGCTGGTGTACGGAAGGAGAAATCGCAATGCGTAGAGGCGCCATTATGGTTTGCGTGGCCGCGCAGATTGCTTTCGGCCAGACCCCACAGAAGCTGACGCTGAAAGATGCCGAAGCGCTGGCGCTGAAGAACCATCCGCAGGTTCTGGCGGCGGCGAACGAAATCCTGTTTGCCAACGAGCAAATTGTAGAAACGCGCTCGGCCTACTACCCCACCGCGGATTTGGATTTCACCGGCTCGGTGACCAACCACGACGCGCGCATCGGCGCCGGTTATTTGACCGACTCCCGGCTATTCAATCGCTACGGCAACGGCTTCACCTTCTCGCAGCTGGTTACCGACTCGGGCCGGACTCCCAACCTCACCGCCAGCGCGCGTCTGGGCGCGCAAGCCAGCAATCAGAGCTACCAGGCGACGCGCTACAACGTGCTATTGGACGTGAACCGCGCCTACTTTGAGGTGCTGCGCGACCAGGCGGTGGTGAAAGTGGCTGAGGAAACCGTATCTGCGCGACAGCTTCTAGACGATCAAGTCAGCGCTCTTGCTAAGAACAAGCTGAAGTCGGATCTGGATGCCAGTTTCGCCGACGTCAACGTGGCGGAAGCCAAGCTGCTGCTGCTGCGTGCCCAGGATAGTTTGCAGGAATCCTATGCGGAGCTGGCGCGCGCACTGGGAACCGATCAGGTGGTGGATTACCAGCTCGTGGAGGAATCTCTGCCGCCCAGCCCGCCGGCCAAGCCGGACGATCTGGTGGTGCAGGCATTCAACAACCGGCCGGAGCTGACCGGCCTGAAGTTCTCACGCGATTCAGCGTACAAGTTCGCCGATGCCGAAAAGGATCTCTCCCGTCCGACGGTGAGCCTGGTGGGGGTGGCCGGCTATATCCCTTACATCGATAACGTCACCAGCACTCCGATTCCCGGTCTCTACGGCGCTGCGGCAGTGAACGTCGAGATTCCGATCTTCAACGGCCATCTGTTTGCGGCGCGACGCGAAGCGGCGCACTACCGCGCCCTCGAAGCGGACCAGAATCTGCGCAATGAGCAGGAGCGCATCGCGCGCGATGTGCGGGTAGCCTGGGCCGGCTCGATCAATGCCTTCCAGCGGATCGACGTCACCGCGCAGTTCCTTCGCCAAGCGAGTCTGGCGCTGCAACTGGCGCAAGGGCGCTATGATCTCGGCCTCTCCTCCATTGTCGAGCTGACGCAGGCCCAGTTGAATCTCACCCAGGCGGAGATTGAAAATCTGAACGCGAAGTACGATTATCAGAGCCAGTATTCGGTGCTCCAATATTCGCTCGGGCTGCTGCGATGAGCGGCCAGACGCCGCCCCTCTTTCAGGAAAAACAGAGGTTTCAATTGAAACGCCAGCTTGTATTGGTGGCCATTCCGCCGGCCGGCATGACGCTGTTGCTCATCTGGCAGGTGATTCTGGGCCATCCCTGGGGCAGGCATCCGCTTTCGAACGCCAACCTGATTGGCTGGACAATTTTCCTATGGCTGATTTATTTGCGTCTGGTGACGGTGCGGCTGGTTACCGAGGTGCGCCCCGAGGGATTGGCCGTCGGCATGCGCGGTCTGTGGCGTGCGCGACGCATTCCATTGGCCGAGATCCAGTCCGCCCAGACCGTCACTTATGATCCAGTTCGCGATTACGGCGGTTACGGCATCCGCACCACCCGGCGCGGCACCGGTTACATCGCCGGCGGCAACCGAGGTGTCCGGCTCGAGATGGCCAAGGGAGGTACGGTGCTCATCGGCTCCCAGCATCCCGAGGATCTGGCTTTGGCGATTCAGCGCCTAAAATCGACTACGCGATCGGCTTAGTATGCGCGCGCTACCATGGCATCAGGCATCGTCCATGCGATTCGGAAGGAAAGATCGCCCATCCGTCAGAAGCGTGGCTCTATCCAGCCGCGTGGTTGTGCTGGTAGGGTTCGGCGGCATGCTGCTGTTGATGAGTTTCGCCGGGTTTGACAGCATTCAGACGCTCGGCCAAATCCAGAAAAGCAGCAACAGCATTCGCGAAGATTTCCTCGCGCGGACCAGGGCGCTTGAGCATATCCGGTCCGACTTTCATGTGTCGGGGACTTTCGTCCGGGATTACCTCCTGGAGCCCGAAAACCAGAAGGCCGAAGGTTACCGGCAAAGCCTTCTGCAAACCCGGAGCAACATGGACTCCGAACTGGCCCGGTACAGCGCTCTGGTGAGCAAGCCGGAGCTGGCCCCGTTTCACAACCTGACCCAGGAGCTGGCCGATTACTGGAAAGTGCTCGATCCCGTGCTGCATTGGAGCGCCGCGGAGAGGCGCGAACGTGGTTACGCATTCCTGCGCGACGAGGTCTCTCCGCGCCGCACGGCCATGCTTCGCATCGCCGATCAGATCACCAGCATCAACGAGTCCCAGTTGAATGCCGCCAGGGAAAAGGTGGTCGCCACTTTCGGGCGATTCCGCCAGCGCCTGGTCTTCACCATGGGATTGACGGTCGGCATGGGCCTTCTTCTGGCCATCTTCAGCATGCGCAAGATTCTGCGGCTGGAAGCCGAAAGTGCCGCCCGCTATGAGGAAATCTCTACGGCGCGCGCCGAGCTGAAGCAACTGTCCGCCCGCCTGGTGGAGGCGCAGGAGAATGAGCGCCGTTCCATCTCCCGAGAGTTGCACGATGCCGTCGGGCAGACGCTCACCGGTGTCCGCGTGGAACTCGCCAATCTGTCGCGCAAGATCCGCAATCAGCAGATGGACGGCCTCGATGTGAAGGTGGAGGAGATCAAAGACATGGTGGACGACTCGGTCGGCGTGGTGCGCAACATGGCGCTGCTGCTGCGGCCCTCCATGTTGGACGACCTGGGTCTGGTTCCCGCGCTCCAGTGGCAGGCGCGTGAAGTTTCGAAGCGCACCGGCGTGCGGGTCAAAGTGGCGGCGGAAGGAGTTTCCGAGGACCTGCCCGAAGATCACAAGACCTGCATTTACCGGGTAGTCCAGGAAGCCCTGCACAACTGTGTGCAGCACTCCGAAGCCAGCATGGTGCGAGTGACCGTTGAGCAGAGCCCCGACCGCCTTCTGCTGGTGATCCAGGACGATGGCAAGGGGTTCGATCCGCAACTGGAGCGTGGGATGGGGTTGCTGGGCATGCAGGAACGAGTCAGCCACCTGGGAGGCACGTTCTCGGTGGAATCCCTGCCAGGAACGGGCGTTATCCTCTGCATCGTTTTGCCGCTCGCGAAAGCTGTTGAAGAGCAGTTACAGGCACATGAACGTCACCCGCATTCTGCTAGCTGATGACCATACCGTGGTGCGCAAGGGCCTTCGTCTCCTGCTGGAGAGCCACCCGGGGTTCAAGGTGATCGCCGAGGCCGCCAATGGGCGGGAAGCCGTGGCCATC
>JASHOO010000640.1 GCA_030041035.1 Bryobacteraceae bacterium
GAAGACCTGCGGGTACGTGCCCCAGTGGTCGCTGTTGGGCCAGTCGCTGCCATAAAGCAGGCGGTCTTCGCCGAAGATGTCGCAGAGTTCGTCGAGTCGCGAGCGGTAGAAATTCAGATCGAGCGGCACGCGGCCGTCGACGCGGCGAAGAACTTCGGAGATTTTCACGTAAACCTGAGGGCGCCGGGCGAGCTCGCGCAGATCGGACTGGTACGCGCGAAGACTCGCCGGCTCAACCGGCGGATCGAGTTGCGGGAGGTGATCAATGATCACACGCAGGTTTGGGACACGGTCGGTCACGCGTACGGCCGCCGCAATCAGGGCGGGATCCTGATTCGCGGTGTCCAGTGACAGACGGGCATCCGCCAGGGCTTTCAAGTCGGAGATGAATGCGGGTTTGGACAACTCGGCCGCGAGGTTCCGCCCCCAGAGATTGCCGTAGCGGATGCCGCGAAACAGCGGGTTACGATGGAAGCGCTCGAGGTGCTTGCCGAATTCCGGCTTTCCGGGCTCGAGGTTGCCGACGGTTCCGACGATGATCGTGTCCTGGGCCGCGATATCGAGCACCCACTGGTTATCCTCCAGCCACGGGCTGGCCTCGACTTCGATGGCGCCTCTGATGCCGAGCGGAACGGCGAGCTTACGGTAGCGCTCGGGAAGCGCAGGCCGGTAGAGGACGGCATCCTCTTTCTCCGGCCAGGGCACCCCTTGAGGGCGCGTGGGATCGAAGAGATGGATGTGGGTATCGATGATAGGCACGAGCGCGGGTTGCCTAGCATCGGCTAGAGTAATCGCTGACGCGGCCAGAAACCTCCTCCGGCTCACGATGGTATTGTATCTTGAGGGGAGCCGCGCAAACGGCAATCTAAAATTCTCGACACCTCAGGCGCGGCAACGCATCTATAAGAGAGATGGGGGGCTTCTGAAGCGGGGTAAAGCTATCATCGTTGTTGTCAGCTGTGGTGTGTGGTTGTGCGGTGTAGCGGAAGGGCAAGAAGCACAGGCACTTGCGGGCGCACAGTCGCAGTACGCGAGCGAGAGCCCGGATCCGTCACCAGAGGCTTCTCAGCCGGCGGGGGCGGCGGCAGTGCCTTCGGCGGACGCGACGCCGGCGGCCGCGCTGACGCCTGCGTCCTTCGACGAAAAGTGGGACCACTTCATCCAGGAGACGGTGGCCTGGTTCACGCTGGGCGCGGGCGGATTTAACGCCGCGGTGTCGCAGGAGACTCACTCGGCTCCGCTTTACGGGCGCCATTGGAGGAACTACCCGAAACGGTTCGGCGCATCGGTCGCCGACATCGTGGGCCAGAATTTCTTTGGCGACTTCCTGCTTGCGTCGGCCTTTCATGAGGACACGCGATACGTGCGCCGGGGGCCGAGTCACCGGCTGTTGCCGCGCGTCGCCTACGCGATCAGCCGGGCAGTCATCACGCGCACCGATGATGGCGGCGAGACGTTCAATTTCGCAAACGTGCTGGGAACCGCAATGAGCGCGGGCCTTTCCAACGCCTACTACCCGGCGCGAAGCCGCACGCTGGATGAAACCGCGGTGAACTGGAGTACGAGCATCGGAGCCTCAGGACTGGTGAACCTGATGCCGGAATTGTGGCCGGATTTCCGCGGCTGGGTGAACCGGCACAATCCGTTCCGTCAGAAAGGGAATTTGAGGTAGCGCGGCAGGTCGTTGAGCCGGCGCCGCGCGAGTGGCACCATGAAAAGGATCCATGCCCAAAATTCCGGTGCTCATGCTGCTTTTGATCCCTCTGGCCTTGCCTTGCCGGTCCGCAGACGTAATATTTGGGCGGCGCCTGTACGCCGTGCATGGTCATTCCTATCAACAGATCTGGACGCTCGACTCGCGTACGCGCAAGGTCGCGCCGCTCGCTCATAGCGATCGGCGGCACGATCAGGCGGTATGCTCGCCGGACGGCAGGCGCATCTGGTTTCTGTCGGGACCCTTTGGAGATATTGACGAGAACGAACTCTGGTGGTTCGATCGGCTCACCCGCTCGGAGACGCTGGCTGCAAAACTCAAGGTCCGGCCGATCACGCTTGTGGGCGCGACGGAAAAAAGCGCGTTTTTCACCGCGCTCGAAAACGATAAGGGCGGCCTCTATCGCTGGGATGGACGGCTTGAAAAAATCAGCGCGCTGGACGATACCGTCGCAACAGCGGCGCTCTCGCCGGACGGGCGCACGCTCGCGGTGCAACGCGGCAAGGCTGCTTCGGTGACCATGTTCGCAGCCTCGGGCGCGCAAGGGCGGGAGATCGCCGGATGCTCAGGTCCGGTCTGGTCATCCGACGGGCGGCGGCTCGTGTGCTTTGCCGGCGCGAAAATTCGCGTGATGGACGTGGCGAGCGGGGCGGAGACGGCGCATGCGGAGTTCACGCTCCGTCCCACGCCTCCCCTGTACGCGGATTTCTCATCCGACGGGAAACGATTGCTGGTGGGAACGATCGGCGCCAATCACACCAGCACGTCTCCGCAGTTGGATTACTGGACCCTGGAGATCGCGGCGGGTAAGTGGGAGTTTATCGGGCCGGGGCAAGCAGCGATCTTTGCGTCGGGCGGCGTGCTGCTGGTGACGCCGCGCGAACTGGCGCCGGTCGGCAAGGCGCACGAGTGGGTTTCACAGATTCTGTTGGTGGATCCGGCCACACACAAGCAGACGCCCTTAGCCGCAGGCACAGCGAGCAATGTGGAACCGCGGCGGTGCCTGGAGCCGACATCGAAGCCCGGTGAGCTCAAGCGAAAGTAAGCGGCGGAAGTCTGCCCTTCGCGTACTCTACTTTGCCCGGTGCTTCTCGAACCAGTCGAGCACGCAGAGCGTTTTGGCGATTTGGTGGCTGGGGCGGTTTTGTACACCGTGCGGCTCGCCGGGAACACGCACGAGCACGGCCTCGATTTTGAGCAGCTTCAGCGCGGTGTAATACTGCTCGGCTTCCGAGATCGGGCAGCGCCAATCTTCTTCGCCCGTCATAAGCATGGTGGGCGTTTTGACTTTGTTGACATACGAGATTGGGGAGCGCTTCATGTACTGTTCGGCGTTGTCCCAGGGCAAGCCGGGGAACCAGTATAGGGTGGAGAAGGCGGGCAGATCGGAGGTGAGCGTCCAACTGTACCAGTTGATGACGGGATAGAGGCTGGCAGCGGCGCGAAAGCGCGTGGTGTGCTCGATGGTCCAGCATGTAAGCACGCCGCCGCCCGAACCGCCGGTGACGAACAGATTGTTGGGATCGATGTAGCCCTTCGCCAGGACGGCGTCCACACCGGAGTTGAGATCGGCGAAATCGTCACCGGGGTAAGCGTGGTGGATGAGGTTGGCGAACTCCTCCCCGTAGCTGGTGCTGCCGCGCGGATTGACATACACGATGACGTAATCACGCGCCGCCCAGATCTGCTTAATGGTATCGAAGCGATCACCATAATTGGCGAACGGGCCGCCGTGGATCTCGAGAATCAGCGGGTACTTCTTCGCTGGATCGAAATCCGGCGGCTTCACAATCCAGCCCTGGATCTTGCGCTGGTCGAACGAAGAGTTAAACCAGAACTCTTCGACCTCGCCCGGTTTTTTTTGCGTAAAGAGTTCGTGATTGAGCGCGGTCATCACGCGGGGCGTGGGATCGGACGGCGCGGTGGCTGCAATATCTCCAGGGTCGCCGGGCGTTCCATAGGTGATGGCGAGATTTCCGTTGCGTGCCTGGGAGAACGAAGCACCCGCGCCGTAGCTCGAAGTACTGGAGGCGACGTGAGCGGCGATCTGCTTGATGCTGCCATCGAGGGTCGTGTAGGCGAGCTTGGTGTCGCCCTCCGAATCGTAAAGAAAATAGATGCCCTTCCCGCCGGGCGCCCAACGGGGATGAGCGACATCGCGGTCGAGCTGCGGCGCGAGCACGTGCGAGTGGCTGCCGTCGCGATCCATCAGGTAGAGGTGAGTGGTTTGGTGGCCCTGATGGCGGTCGTCAAATCCGGTGTAGGCGATCTGCGTCCCGTCGGGTGAGATCTGGGGATCGTTATCGGGGCCTTGCCGATGCGTCAGCGGTTTGGTGGCGCCATCGGCGGCGGCGATTTCGTAAACCTCGGTGTTGAGCGGGTCGTAGTCGAAGTCGGGCCGGAGGTTGGCGGAGATCACCAGCGAGTTTCCCTCGGGGGTCCAGACGGGCTCCGTTCCCCCGAAGACCGAGCCGAGGTGTGGAAAGTCGCCTGTGGTGAGCTGACGCGGCGCGCCACCGTCGGATGCGACGATGAACAACTGCGTGAAGCCAGGTTTCAGATAGCCGCGGCCGTTGAAGCGGTAGGTGAGGCGATCGTAGATCTGGGGAGGGTCGGCCCATTTGGCCCCTTCGGGAGCCGTGGGCATTCCGGTGATCTTGGGTTTTTCGGCGAGGACAAGGCTGGCAAACGCCAGGCGCTTGCCGTCGGGGGACCACGAGATGTCGGAGACGCCGGAGTCGAGATTGGTGAGCTTCGCCGTCTGTGCGCTGTCCATCCAGCGAACGTAGAGCTGCGATTTGCCGTCGCGATCCGAGATATACGCGATGCGCGTGCCATCGGGCGACCAACGGGGCGATGAATCGCTGAAATTACCTGTAGTGAGTGCGCGGTTGTCGGTGCCGTCGAAGTCGATGATCCAGAGATTCGACAATCGCTTGTCGCTCATGATGTCGGCAAAGCCGCGAACATAGACAATGTGCCGGCCATCGGGAGAGATTTGCGGGTCCGAGGCTATTTGCAGGTTGAAGATGTCCGCGGCGGTGAGACGATTCGGCTTCTGCTCAGCGGTTGCGAACGCAGAGAGCAGAGAAAATGTGGAGATAGCCAAAACAACACGGCGACAGAGATGCATGGGAGCTCCATTCAGTTGGATTAAAGATGGAGTAGTACCACGGCGATTGCGGCGTTGACAAGCGCGGACGCACCGGCTGTTGACAGCCTCTGCACCTCGTAGTCTAATGACTGCATCGTCAAAAAGGAGGCTCCGATGGCCGACACGCGCAGAGCCTTTTTAAGAATCGGCGCCGGGGGCGCCATCGCTTCGGTTCTTGGCTTCGATCTCCAGCCCGCCTACGCGCAATCAAAGGAATTGAAAATCGCGCGCACCACCGAGACGCGGTCGACTTGCCCGTATTGTTCGGTGAGCTGCGGTGTGATCATTCATACACTCGGCGACAAAGCCAAGAACGTCACCCCACAGGTGGTGCACGTGGAGGGCGATCCGGATCACCCCATCAACCGTGGCACGCTCTGCCCCAAGGGATCGTCGCTGATGCAGGACATCCTGAACGAGCGCCGCCTGCTCAAACCGCAGGTGCGCCGGCCGGGATCGGATCATTGGGAAGACATCGGCTGGGATCAGGCCATCGATGAGATTGCCCGTCGCATCAAGAAAACCCGCGACGAGACGTTCATCGAGAGGGATGCACAGGGCCGCACGGTGAACCGCTGCGAAGGCATCGCCTGGAACGGTGGTTGCACGGATACCAACGAATTCAATTATCTGGTTGTCAAGAGCATGCGCAGCCTGGGGGTCTGCTACCTGGAAAACCAGGCCCGCGTTTGACACGGCCCCACGGTCTCCAGTTTGGGGCCCACATTCGGACGCGGTGCGATGACCAACGGCTGGATCGACATCAAGAACACCGACATGATGTTGATCATGGGTGGGAATCCGGCCGAGAACCACCCTTGCGGCTTCAAGTGGCCGATCGAGGCCAAGCGCAATCGCAACGCCAAGATGATCGTGGTGGATCCGCGGTTCACGCGCACCGCGGCGACAGCGGATCTGTTTGTGCAGTTGCGCACCGGTACGGACATTGCGTTCTTGGGCGGCCTCATCCGCTACGTGATGGAGAACAACCGCATTGCGAAGGATTATCTCGTTCAATACACCAATGCCGCGTTCATTGTGCGAAAAGGTTTCAAGCTGCCGGAAGACGGCCTCTATTCCGGTTTCGATGCGGCCACCCACACCTACGACAAAGCCACCTGGAATTACGAAGAGGGCGGTGATCTCAAAGGCAAGCCGGATACGCCGGGTGATGGCGCGCCATCGGCGAATCCGCCGGCGCTGCCCGCGGATGTGGCTTACGATCTCACGCTCGAGCATCCACGTACGGTGTTCCAGTTGCTGCGGAAACATTTTTCCCGTTACACACCCGAGATGGTCGAGCGCATCACCGGCGTTCCCAAGGATCAATTTCTGAAAGCCGCGGATCTGTTCACTTCCATCCGCAAAGACGGCGACACCAAAAAAGTCGGGACGATCATCTATGCCGTCGGCTGGACGCAGCACAGTTCCGGCACACAGACGATTCGCACCGCAGCGATGCTGCAACTGCTGCTCGGCAACGTCGGCCGCGCCGGCGGCGGAGTCAACGCGTTGCGCGGGCACTCAAATATTCAAGGCGCTACCGACATGGCCGGCGTTTTCGATCTGCTGCCGGGTTATTTGAAAGTCCCCACAATGGCGGATGTCGATCTCAAAACCTACCTGACCCGCATCACGCCGAAAGCCGCCAAACCCGGTCCGTGGAATTCCTTCAATTACTGGTCGAACACGCCGAAATTCGCCGTGTCTCTATTGAAAGCATTATATGGCGAACACGCCAGAAAAGAGAACGACTGGGCGTTTCATTACCTCCCCAAGATCGACCGCCGCTATTCCTGGGCCGAAATCTGGGACGACATGTATCGCGGTCACGTCAAAGGCCTGCTCGCCTTCGGCATGAACGGCGTGGCCATTGGCCCGAACTCGTCCAAAAACATCGACGCGCTGAAGAAGGCCGACTGGCTCGTAGTGTGCGAGATCTATCCCGACGAAACCAGCGAGTTCTGGAAATCTCCCGGCATCACGACGGACGAAATGAAGCAGATCCAGACGACGGTTTATCGCCTGCCCGGCGCGGGTTTCGCCGAAAAAGACGGTACATTTGTGAACTCGGCACGCTGGCTGCAATGGAAGAACGCCGCACTACCGCCGCCCGGATTGGCCAGACTCGATCAGGAAATCCTGGCGCGCATTTTCCTGAAAGTCCGCGAGCTCTACCAGAAAGAAGGCGGCAAGTTCCCCGACCCGGTTCTGCACGCCACGTGGAACTACACCGATCCACACAACCCGTCGCTCGCCGAGATCGCGAAGGAGATCAACGGCCGCGCGCTCGCCGACGTCACCGATCCCAAGCTGAATCAGACCATCAAGGCCGGACAACAACTGCCTGGATTCGCATGGCTCCGCGACGACGGCTCGACCTCCAGCGGCAACTGGATTTTTTGCGGCTCCTGGACCGAAGCCGGCGCGCAGATCCAACGGCGCGGCACTGAAGATCCGTCCGGTCTCGGCATTTATCCGAACTGGGCGTGGTCGTGGCCCGCCAATCGGCGCGTGTTGTACAACCGGGCGTCGTGCGATCTCTCCGGAAAGCCCTGGGATCCTGACCGCGCGCAGGTCTGGTGGAACGAAGCGCAGCAGAAGTGGGTCGGCAACGACGTGCCCGATTTCAAACCGGATTCGCCGCCCAAGGATCACATGGGACCGTTCATCATGAATCCCGAGGGCATCGGACGTCTCTTCGTACCGCTCGCCGGCATGGCGGACGGGCCGTTCCCCGAGCACTACGAGCCGACCGAGAGTCCCATCGACAATCCGCTCCATCCGCAGCAGACGCACAATCCGCTGGCGAAGCGATTTTCGACGCCGCTCGATAAGTTCGGCTCACCAGCCGAAGGCTACAACATCATTTGCACCACGTACCGGCTGACCGAGCATTACCACTACTGGACCAAGAACAATCCTATGAATGTGCAGTTGGTGCCCGAGCCATTTGTGGAAATTCCCGCGGAGTTGGCCGACGAAATGGGACTGCGCGGCGGTGAAAAGATCAAAGTAACCAGCGCCCGTGGCCACTATCTCGCCAAGGCTATGGTCACGCGCCGCATCAAATCGATGATAGTGGACGGGAAGAAGACATATCAGATCGGCATTCCGATTCACTGGGGCTATCGCGGCATCGCCGAGGACGCAGGCAAAACCGGATTGACCACCGCCAACCAGCTCTCGCCGGCCGTCACCGACCCCAACGCCTACACGCCCGAATTCAAGGGCTTTCTGGTGAAGATCGAGAGGGCGTGAGATGAGCAACGGACCGCTCGAAATCAAAGCCATCTCCGGTCACGCCGGACCCGTTCCCGGCCGCGACACCTCACGCGATTACGACGTCTGCAAACTGGTTGATGTCACTACCTGTATCGGCTGCAAGGCCTGTGAAGTCGCCTGCCTCGAGTGGAACGGTTACCCGTTTCGCGAAACGGTTTTCGATAACACCTATCAAACCATGCCCGATCTGGCATGGAATTACTACAACCTGATCCGCTTTAACGAACACACCGCTAGTGACGGAACTTTCAGCTGGCTCATGCGCAAGGACCAATGCATGCACTGCGCCGACCCGGGTTGCCTGCGCGCCTGCCCGGCCGATGGCGCTATTGTGCAATACGCCAACGGCATCGTCGATTTTCAGCAGGAGAACTGCATCGGTTGCCAGTATTGCGTCACCGGCTGCCCGTTCAACATTCCCAAATTCAATCCGGAAACCAAGAAAGTTCACAAGTGCACATTGTGTTCGGATCGCGTGGGCGTAGGCCTGGAACCGGCGTGCATCAAGGCGTGTCCTACCGGCTGCCTCCATTTCGGCAGCAAGGACGACATGAAAGACCTCGCCGGGCGCCGTGCCCAGCAGTTGCGCGAACACACCGCGCACACCAATGCGGGAGTTTACGACCCTCCGGGCGTCGGAGGCACGCACGTCATCTACGTCCTGCACGACATCAGCAATCCCGAAGCCTATGGCGGTCTGCCCGCCAATCCGCGCGTGCCATGGACGGTGAAGCTGTGGAAGGGACCACTGAAGTGGCTCGGGAATCTCGCGATGTTTGGCGGCTTGCTTGGTGTGACCTTGCATTACCTCCGTTTCGGCCCGAAACAAGTCAAAGAAGACCATGCGGAGGGCAAGTCATGAGTGCGACAATCAGCCGAATTCTGCGTTACACACTCAACGAACGTATCCTTCATTGGGTCGCGGGCCTGACGTACGTTTACCAGTTGCTCACCGGCCTCGCGTTCTATTCGCCGCACCTGTTCTGGATCGCCGTTTTGCTCGGGGGCGGTCCGACTTCGCGCTTCTGGCATCCCTGGGCCGGGCTGCTCTTCACCGTGGCGCTTTTTTGGATGCTGGAGGTCTGGCGCAATGATATGCGCATCACCGATGCGGATCGCGCCTGGGCAAAGGCCATGCCGCACTACATCCGCAACGAGGACGAAGATCTTCCGCCAATCGACCGCTTTAATTACGGACAAAAGTATTTCTTCTGGGTGATGCTCTGGGCCGGCATCATCATGCTGATTTCGGGTTTGGCGCTTTGGTTTCCCGAGAGAATTCCGTGGAATCTCCGATACCTTCGATACCTCGCCATACTGCTTCACGTCAGTGCTGCGTTAATCAGCATCGGAGCGTTCATCATTCACGTCTATATGGGAACGGCCATGGTGCGCGGCGGATTCACTTCTATCATTCGCGGAGAGGTAACCCCGGCGTGGGCGAAGATGCATCACCGGCTCTGGTACAACCGGATTATGGGAGCTGCCCCGACGCGAAGATGATCGCGTCTCCGTGGGACCAGCGCATCGATCGCGCTCGGCAGTTGGTGCAAGCGCACGCAGCAGCCCGCGAGATTCTGCGGTTCTACGTTGACATCGCCGGACTTCAGAAATCCATCTACGAACGTCTCGATCCCACAATACCCCGGGGGACCGAGGTCCTCCTGCCGTATTTCCCTTCCCTGCTCTCGCTGGTCGCGCATACGGGGCCGGCACCGGTTGCACGCACTGCTGGGGAACTAGCAAAGAATCCCGCACAGTGGCCGACCCTGTTAGCCGATCCGCATGCAGACGAGCACCGGGGGTTTTTCACGCGAGTGCTGTTGCAGCCTTATTTCGAGTATCAGGCCCGCGGAAGCGGCGTCGTGAAAAGCGCCGTGCAGCCGGTTTGTCCGTTCTGCGGCGAGCGACCGCAGGTCGCCGTCTTGCGTGGCGAGGGTGAAGGCGGCAAGCGTTCTCTCGTCTGTTCGCTCTGTGCAACCGAATGGGAGTTCCGCCGACTCCTATGCCCCAATTGCGGCGAAGAGGCCGAGCGTAAGCTGCCGGTTTTTGTGGCCGAGGAGTTTCCGCATGTCCGCATCGAAGCCTGCGACACCTGCCGCACTTACATTAAAGCGGTGGATCTCACCCGGAATGGATTGGCTGTGCCGATAGTGGACGAGCTTGCCAGTGTGGCTCTGAACGTTTGGGCGGACGAGCGCGGATATGCGAAACGGCAACTGAATCTGTTGGGAATGTAGCGCTGCTTAGAGTTTCACCGCGGTAGCAACCGTTGTGGCGCGCAGCCGGCTCAAAACGCCCAGGAATTCGTCCAGTACCGCGGCCCGCTGGTTTTGCGCCTCGCACAAAGCGTGGAGCACCTCTCCCTGCCTGTCAAGACGCTCGCACCACGCATTCACTTTGGATGAGAGATCCGCCACCGTGGCGTGCAAAGGCTCCAGACTATCGACTTTCGCCTGCAACCCCGTAACCTGGTGGCGGTGCTCGCCCAGTTGACCGGACAATTCCTCGACGCGGCCCGCCAGCGTATCCATCCGTTCGCGCACACCCTCGCGCAGCGACCGCATATCGGACTCGTGGCTGGCGTGAGCTTCCCGGCTGGCAGCCACTGCCTGGCAGAGCTCTTCGTATCGCTCCTGCGCTACGCCATTAACTACCTGCTGCCCGAAAACCACCTCGGCCAACTGCTCGAAGCGCACCGTCAGACTGTCAAGCTGCTGGCCGGCCGAATTCCGCCAGCTGACGCCCTGTTGCGCGAGGTCCTGAATGGCGGCGAGAAAGACGCCGGCGCTCTCCGCAATCCGCGTCAGGATGGCTGCTGCGGTCTGCTCCCCCTCGTTCCGCTGCAGGGCTGCCGCAGCCTCGTGAACCCGGCCCTCGATCGAAGCGCGAACACTATCATCGGTCGGCTGCGCCGCGCGAGGCTCCTCCGCGATGAATCCCTCCGTGTCCCGCACCAACTCTTCGTTCATACACTCCTCCAGCGGCGCAGCGGGCTTGATACGATGCGTATCGCACGGCAGTTTCCAATAGCAATCCAGCACTCCACACAGCTTCTCTCTCGGAATCTTTGGCGGAGCCAGGGCCCCCTCAGGTAACGGAATCAACGGAGATTCCCAGCCGAAGCAGGGCGTGCAACGCTCTTTATGCTGCAGGAAACGGACTGCGTCGATGAGGGCCAGATTGGAAATCGCGTCTGCGCAGCCCAAGGCCCTGGCCTTTTCTTCGACCGCCACGCGCAGACTAAAGTACTGAGAAGTACAAGCCAAAGCTTCACCAGTTTCGGGGACGTTGGTAGTATACAGCATCACGCCGCAGTGCTCGCAGCGAAGCACATGAAGATTTGATTAATTTCGGCGTTACCGGCGCCGCGCCGGCGTTTCGTCTTCGAACATTCCCGTTTGCCGGTTCTTGCGGACGCGGTCAGCCGGGAAGTAGCGGCCGTTCATGGCCACGTAGACGCCCGCGGGCAAGGTCTGCGCGAATGCCAGCGCACTGCCCAGATTGAACAGGCCGTCGGAACTGCCGAACTTGTACGGCACCATCGCGCCGGTAAGCACAATCGTTTTGTCGCGGATGTTCGCCGCGAGAACGCGCGCCGTATCGACCATGGTGTCGGTTCCGTGCGTGATCACAATGCGGCTCTCAGGCGCGTTCCGGCACTGCTCCAGGATGATCTCGCGGTCGGCGTCGGTCATCTCCAGACTGTCGATCATCATGAGCGTGCGGATGTCCAGCTTGAGATTCGACCGGCCTAGGCGGAGCATCTCAGGAACATGCGAGTCCTTGAAGTACAGCTTGCCGGTAAGCTCGTCGTATTCCTTGTCGAACGTGCCACCGGTGACAAAAATGCGAATGGTCACAGGTTTCAGGTTTCAGGTGTCAGGTTCCAGCGCGCAGAATCCGGTTTGCGGGCACCTGACACCTGGCACCTAGCAACTGAGATCTTCTCTCCCGATCTTGAACCCGTTGAGATTTCCCAGCACCGTCACGCCGATGTGCTTCTGGTCGAAGAAGGTTCGCGCGATGCGCTGCACATCGTCGGCGGTAACCTGTTCGATCGATTCCGCCAGTTCATCCAGCGTGAAGAAGCGGTGGAAGTACATCTCCTGGCGCGCCAGGTTGGACATGCGGCTCGAGGTCGATTCGAGACTCAGCATCAGCGAACCCTTCAAGTGATCCTTGGCGCGGCGTAGTTCTTCCTCGGTGATCCGCTCGTGCTTGAGCTGCAGGAATTCCTTCAGGATCGATTCGATCACCTTGCGCACGCTTTCGACCGAAGTGCCGGCGTAGATCGAGAGACATCCGGTGTCGCGGTACGGATTGAGCTCCGAGAAAACCGCATACGCCAGCCCCTGGCGCTCGCGAATATTCTGGAAAAGACGCGAGCTCATACCGCCGCCGAGCAGTGTGTTCAGTACGTAGCAGCCGAACCTGTCTTCGTGCGGGACCGGATAAGAGGGTACGCCCACACACAAGTGCACCTGCTCGAGCGACTTCTTATTGCGCAGCGTGATGCGCGCGTGCGTGACCGGTGGCCGCTCGGCCGGCAGCGGGTCGTATGGCTTCATGTCGGCGAAATGCTGGCCGGCTAGGTTCGCTAAATCCTTGTGCGTCAGATTACCCGCGGCCGTGATCACCAGATTCGTAGGCGAGTAGGCCTGATGGTAATACGACTCGATCATGGGGCGGTCGAAGCGCTTAACCGTCTCACGCGTTCCCAGAATCGGCTTGCCCAGCGGGTGATCCTTCCAGAAATTGGAAGAGAAAATCTCGTGGACCAGGTAATCGGGGCTGTCCTCGTCCATTTTCAGTTCTTCCAGGATCACGCCCTTTTCCTTGTCCATATCTTCTTCACGGAAAAGAGGATTCAGCACCAGATCGGCCAGCACATCAAAGGCGAGCGGCAGATGCTGATCGAGCACCTTGGTGTTGAAGCAGACCATTTCCTTCGAAGTGAAGGCGTCGAGGTTGCCGCCGATGGAATCGACCGAACGGGCGATGTCTTCCGCCGACCGCTCGGTCGTCCCCTTAAACACCATGTGCTCAATGAAATGCGAAAGGCCATTCTGCTCCGGCGTTTCCCGCCGCGACCCGATCCCCACCCAGATGCCCACCGAAACCGAGCGTACATGCGGCATGGTTTCGCTGATCACACGCAGACCGTTGGGTAACGTAGTGGTTTCGATATCGCGCGCTGGGGACGGCGTATTTTCCATGGAAAGCTGGCGGAGGGCCTGCATCCTTTTTACCATTTTTGGGCCTTTTTCCGCCACCGGAAGGGACCGTGTTAGACTGGAGAAAAATGCCGCAAGCTCTTCTAGGCATGGAGGTTAGCGAAATCCAGGAGATCCTTGGTCCGGAGCAGCCGGAGTATCGCGCCCGCCAGCTTTACGAAGCCCTTTACCACTCCCAAGCCACTGATTTAATTCAGATTACTACCCTCCCGGGGACCCTCCGCGACCGCCTTGCCTCAAACCACACCGTGGGGCAGCCGACGGCCGAGCGCCGGTACGAATCGAGTGACGGCACGCGGCGATATTTGCTGCTCCTCGACGACGGCCGGACGGTCGAAACCGTTTGGATGCCGGAACAGACCCGCGACACGCTGTGCGTTTCGAGCCAAGTCGGATGCCCGGTGGATTGCAAGTTCTGCATGACCGCGCTGATGGGTCTTGAGCGCAACCTCACGGCGGGCGAGATTGTGGGCCAGGTGCTCTACGTGGCGCGCGACAACGGGCTGCTGGGCGAGGGCTCGCGCCTGAATATCGTCATGATGGGGATGGGCGAGCCGCTGTTGAACCTGGCCAACGTGGTGAAAGCCACGCGCATCCTCGTGGACCCGCAGGGCGTCGGGCTTTCGGAAAAGCGCATCACGCTCTCGACAGCAGGCATCGTGCCCAAGATTGCCGAGCTGGGCGCGGAGCCGGTGCGCCCGAAGCTCGCGGTTTCGCTCAATGCGTCAACGGAAGAAATGCGGCAGGAGCTGATGCCCATCACGCGCAAGTACCATCTCAAGGACCTGCTGGAGGCTTGCCGTGCGTTCCCACTGCGGCCGTGGGAGAAGCTGACCTTCGAATACGTGCTGCTCAAGGGCGTCAACGATACGGATGCCGATGCGCGCCGGGTGGTGAAGCTGCTGGCAAATCTCAACTGCAAAGTGAACCTGATCGCGCTCAATCCAGGGCCGGGGATTCCGTTCGAGACGCCGGAACCGGAGCGCGTGCAGTCGTTTCAGGCGCTAGTGCGCCGTGCGATGCCGTGCTTCATCCGGAAACCGCGCGGTCTGGACATTTTCGCGGCTTGCGGGCAGTTGAAGAGAAACCAGGGGTAGGGAGCGGCGGACTAGCATCACAGTAGCGCAGCAATCTGCCGTCGCAACCCATTTGTGACCTGTTCGTAAACAAGAATTCACCTGCCTCTTATATGCTCTCTGGTCAGCAATATCAAGGAGACCTATGGCTTCTGCCGCGGCAATACCCTCACCAGCTAAACCTTCCTCTCTACTGGATCAGAAGATGGCCAAAGGCCACGGGCGAGCCCCGTTGCTTATATTTGGCGTTGTGCTGCTAATCGGAGTGCTCTACACGGGGTGGAGTCTGGTGAACGACCTGTCTCAGGTGAAGTCGACGTCGATATTCCCCTATCTGCTCCTGGGCATCGCGCTGCTGGTGGCGCTTGGATTCGAGTTCGTCAACGGGTTTCACGATACGGCAAACGCCGTGGCCACCGTCATTTACACCCACTCGCTGGAGCCCCACATGGCGGTGATGTGGTCGGGCGCGTGGAACTTCCTGGGGGTGATGGTGTCGAGCGGTGCGGTGGCGTTTAGCATCATCTCATTGTTGCCGGTCGAGTTGATCCTGCAAGTCGGCAGCTCGGCGGGTTTTGCCATGGTGTTCGCTCTGCTGGTGGCGGCCATCATCTGGAATCTCGGGACCTGGTCGTTCGGCCTGCCGGCCTCGAGCTCTCACACACTCATCGGATCGGTCATTGGGGTTGGTCTCGCGAACCAAGTCATGGCGGTGAAGACCGGGACGAGCGGCGTAGATTGGGGCCAGGCGGCCAACATCGGGAAATCGCTAATACTCTCTCCGCTAGTCGGATTTGCGGTCGCGTATCTGTTGCTTCTGGGAGTCAAGGCCCTGATCCCGGACAAGCGCTTGTATCAGGCGCCCGAAGGGGAAGCGCCGCCACCGTTCTGGATTCGCGGCTTGCTGCTCCTGACCTGCACCGGCGTGAGTTTCTTCCATGGCTCCAACGACGGTCAGAAAGGCATGGGGCTCATCATGCTCATCCTGATCGGTACGTGGCCCACGGCGTACGCGCTCAACCACGCCGTCACCGCGAAACAGTCGCAGGATTTTATCGCGGTCTCCAGGCAGGCCGTGGATACGCTGAATCACTATGTCACTGCCTCCACGGTCATGGGTGATCCGCGAGAGGATGTGACTGAGTACGTGCGCACGCGCGACTTCAAGCCGAGCACTGTGCTTGGGTTGCGTGAGCTGGTCAACGACATGGCCAATGAGATGTCGATTTTCAAGCTGTTGTCGAAGGTTCCGCCCGAGCGGACGCGCAACTTCCGCAACGATATGTACCTAGTCAGTGAGGCTCTTCGGCTGATGCAGAAATCCGGGCAGCCGCAACTCGCGGCGGCGGATGCGGACGTGCTGAAGAACTACAAGGGGCACATCGACAAGGCTACGCGGTTCATCCCGGTCTGGGTAAAAGTAGCGGTGGCGCTGGCACTGGGCCTGGGCACGATGGTGGGATGGAAGCGCATTGTCGTGACGGTGGGCGAGAAGATCGGCAAGAATCACCTGACGTACGCACAGGGAGCAGCCGCTGAAATCACGGCCATGGCTACGATCGGCGCTGCGGACGGCTTCGGGTTGCCGGTGAGCACGACGCACGTGCTCTCTTCAGGCATCGCAGGCACAATGGCGGCCAATCACTCGGGCCTCCAGTGGGCCACCGTGCGAAACCTCCTGATGGCGTGGGTGCTCACATTGCCAGCCTCGATCGTGCTCGCAGGTTTCCTGTTCTGGGCATTCCGCAGCATGGCGGCGTGAGGCCAGCGGCCGGCGCGGCGGAAGCCATCTAGGCCGCGCGGCGCGCGTTGGCGTCGCGGCTGCCCTGCGACACGCGGCGAAAAGCCTCCAACTGATACGCTGGACCGAGAGCGTAAGCGGCTCCCGCCAGGAACCACGCGCACCAGCTGAGTGCCTGCGCGATTTGGGACGTGCTGCCCTGCGATGCAGCCAGGAGTAAGATATCGCCCAGAGCGTGAAGCACGATGCCGGCGGCGAAGGCTCCCCAGCATTTTGCGATGAGGCCCCAACCGGTGCCCAGCACGGGGCGCAGGATGCACATGGCCTCAAACAGAAGCACAATGAGAAGCGGATCGCTAGGCCATCCCAGAATCTGAAACCCGCCGCTGATTTTGCCGGTGCTAAGGAGCTGCTGCACCAGCCGGGCTTCGTGCACCGTATACAGCATCATGGCGCCGGCCAGCAGCCAGGCCCAGCGCGCCAAGTGGGGAAACAGGCCGGAGCGGCGATACGCGCGCAATACGAACGAGAGGCCGCAGGCAAGCAGAGTCATCTGAAACGGGCCGCCCAGGAGCAATCCTACCCGCCCAAACAATTTGATGGCAGGAGCCGGCCAGCCGGTGGCCGTGTGCATCAGGGGATTTAACGGGGTGTAGGCGCCCAGCACGTGTGAGAATAGACTTCCGGCCACGTTGACAGCGGCGGCCAGCATGATCAGCAACCATGCCTGACGGAGCAGATCGTTTTTCGAGAACTGGCGCCAGCAGTGCATACTGAACCAAAATCCGGTCGTACTCACTGCCACCAGGAACAGTGCGCCGGGATAGCGGAAGAAGTCCCCAAGCAGCGCCGGCCTTCCCGCCACCCAGGCCGCCACAGCCATGGTCACGCCAACGGCCAGGTGGGCGGCAGTAGCCGCGCCAATCAGCCACACAACCGGCGGCGCCGGCGTCCAAAGATCTCGCAGTGCCTTCATTTCGGCTGTCCCGCGGAGACCGCACCATCGAATTCAATACCCTCGATGGCACGGCTCGCCAGCACGGCGGCGGCTCTCTCGCCCAGGAATGCCGCAAACATGGGAAGAACGTTGGGATGTCGGCGTTCGGCGCCCAACTCCCGGGTCATTGACTCCGCGGCGCGCGAACCGAAGAACATCCGCAATTGCGCGGCCACCCGCTCCCGGACCTCTGGCTTGACTGCACGACCCTGCGTGAGCTGCCACTCACGCAGCCCCGCGAGCAGCGTTTCGAGACCCTGCTCCAACCTCGGCTTCTCCACAGGAGTTGCAGATTCGAGGGAAACCAGTTGCTCGAATTCCTTTTCGAGCCGTTCCAACTCGCGGCGGCATTCCGCGCAGCGCTCCAGATGCGCCGCCAGTTTGCCAGCGCGGCGGCGGGCCAGCTCCCCGTCCCGGTAAGCCAGCAGCATTTCAATATCAGGATGAATAGGAGTTCTCCTCTCGCGGCGCCGTCACAGCGCCCGATAGTGTCCGTTCTTTGTTCTCCTGGGCATAACCGAGGGCGCGGCGGACTTTCTTATGAGCGCGCGCCAGCGTTGCTCCCACAGTGCCTTGGCGCAGATCGAGCACCTCGGCGATCTCGTCATAACTCAAACCTTCGGCCCGCAGCCGCACGCATTCAAGTTCGCGCGGCGCAAGCGACCGTGCCAGGTCGCGGGCCATCTCGGCGCGATGATAACGGCGCTCAGGGTCGTTACAGCCATCGGCCGGATCCTCAATTTTGTCGATGGCGATTTCGTTCTTCACGCTCGATGACTTCAGAGTGTCCAACAGATGATTGCGCAAAACGCGATACAGCCAGGCTTTGGGGTCGGCGAACTGCTGGCCTTCGCTGCGCGCCATGAAATAGCGCAGGAAGATCTCCTGAAGCGCGTCCTGTGCACCGCCGGTATCGTTAATCATGTTGAATGCGTATCGCAGGAGCCCCGGAGCGTGCAGCTTATAGAGCGCCGACATCTCCTGCTCCATAGGGTTCAGCGGAGCGGTGCAGTTACACGAATCGCGATGGCCGGCCGGAGGCACCCCAGTTCGATCTTCGGGTTAAGGCGCGGCGAAAGCAATATTGCCTTCGGTTAACTCTATTTGTTTGCAGGAAGTTATAGGTCATGACCCGGAGTCAAAAATCCTCGCCAAGGTGTAAAGAGGCGGGCCTGTTCACTCGTCTCAGAACGCGAGAGGAACCGTGGAGTTCGGTAAACATCCTGGCGGCGTAGAAATGGAGAAGACCCTGATGCTCGGCATCTCGACAGGAACCGAGACTATAGTGCTGCTGGCGAGCGAGCCGGAAACCCGGCGGCTGATCAGCCAGATGCTGTCGCTGGCGGGGTACACAGTGCGGGAAGCAAGCGACGGCGCCGAAGCCCTCCGCCAGATCGAGGCCGGCATCCACACCGCGGACCTGCTGCTGGCCGATATAGCCGCGCCAGCCATGAGTGGTGGAGATCTGGCCGAGCGCCTCAAACAACAGTATCCGAACCTGCGAGTCTTGCTGACTGCCGAATTACGCGACGATCAGGCGATCCAGAACGCGCTGCCTGGGGGTGCGCAGATACTGGCCAAGCCCTTCTCGCCGGGGGCACTGATGTCGAAGGTGCGGGAGGTGCTCGACGGGCCATTCGCGTGCGCGGCAGCTCGCCAAGCCGCTGCGAGCGGCGGCTACCCGACGGCCGGCTGATCAGCGGCGCGCAGTTCGGTATACTGCTCTCGAATGGCAAACCCGAAATACAAGGTATCCGATAAGGCGATTCCGGTCTCCGAGCTGGTCGAGACGCTGAGCGACGGTACTAAAGTGAAGCGGCGGATTCCGCGCATGCGCGCTTGCAGCGAAAAGGACGACAAGGGCAAACTATGCGCCGGGCATCTGAAACGCTGGTATTTCTTCGGGGATGAAGTGAAGCGAAAGTACGGCGCCGACGCCGAGATTTACCGTTGTGAGCACTGCAAGACGCTGTACCTGCCGAATTTGGAGGAGGAGCCGCGCACCCGAACCCTGGCCTGGTAGACAAGGCCCGAAAATAGAAAAACCGCACCAGAGTCGCTCCAGACCTTCTTGAGCTGGCCCCAGTGCGGTCCGCCCATGTTGAGCTGGGATCCGGCAGCGGGTCAACTGGATTTACCCGCTTTTCCCTTCCATTCCTGGCGAGGTCCGCGTCCGATTTTCCTACACCAGCAACGCCAGCCAACTACCGCAACCCAGATCCCGGGAGAGAAGTTAAAAAAGCTGAGAAAAAAACCCCTCTGTTGCAACCAGCAAACGACTTCATCGCGAGCGTCCTACTACTACAAAACATCGAGCTCCCGCAAGCACGTTGTTCTCTCTCGCCCGCTTTGGCCTCGCCTGCCTGTTGCAGCAGAGGGCAGGTTTACAAGTTACTTCGCCAATTCAACAAAGAAATAGCAACCTCGCAGCCAACTGTCAATGGCTGTAAGACATTGATTTTGCGAGGTGCAAGTTGCGGCGCAGCTTGGTCAAGGTGCGGCGTGTGGTCCCGGGCTGTGGCGCTATGACACAATCGGAATTCATGTTCCGATGGGTATCCCTGGTGTTGATTGTCCTTTTTCTACCGATTCTGGCAGCGCAGACCGAGGAGGAGAGTTTCCGGGTGTACGCCGACCATCCCCGGCTGCTGTTAATCCCGCACCGCCTGCAACTGCTGCGCAAGGAACGCGACCGGCACTCGGTTCGCTGGCAGCAATTCGAGCTGTTGATGGCGGGCCATGCACCCATGCCGGAGCCGGGCTTCGCCGGAGCCCTGTATTACAAAGTAGCCGGCAATGAGGCCGCTGGACGGGCGGCTGTCAGCTGGGCGCTTGGGGCGGCATCCGACCTGCGCCAGCTTGCACTGGTGTTCGACTGGTGCCAGGAACTGCTGTCGCCGGCGCAATCCCACGCGCTCGCCGGAAAACTGGCCCGAGGCATCGAGCAGCCTCTGCGCAACAGCTCCGTGACCTTGATGCGCGGGCGAGTGCTGGCCGCGGTCGCGCTTGCCGATCACCAGCAGGATCTCTCTGAGCGCGAGCTGAGACGCGTGGTCCAGGGTTGGTGGAGGGGTGAGATCGCGCCCGCGCTCCAAGGTGGACGCAATGTGATCTCGCGCGACGATCTCTATGCGCTCTATGAGATGCTGCACGCCATTCGTGACAATCTGGATATCGACCTGCGTGAATCCGCCGTGCCATATTTCAAGGCGCTACCGATCTACGACCTGGTGAGCTATTACCCGGCCGCATATCCGGCACCTGAAAACGAATATCGGATTCCGTGCACCAAGGGCGCCGGAGAACCAGACGTCAACCGCGCGGCTATGGCGCGGGCAGCCGAGTTGGCGATGGTGCCCTATGACGCCAATGCTCCCGAAAGCCAGCTCCTGCAAGGCTGGCTGATGCACGACAATTTCATCCTGCGCAGCACGCTTGGCGCGCCATACGAGTTTCTGTGGGCCAATCCGTATCATCCCGGCCTCGCCTACTACCTGGCGCCGCTGGTGTTCCATGATGATCTATTTGGACGGCTGTTCGTGCGGTCGAGCTGGGACGACGCCGCGCGATGGCTGGGATATTTCGACGGAGAGCTGCAATTATTTGAAAACGGGAGCGTCACCGTACTGAACCCCGCGCTCGCCAGCGAGCCGATGTCGCTCGACACAGCCGTAGTGCTCTTTGGCAAAAAAGCGGAGAAGTTCCAGACCATCCTTAATGAGGACGAGGAAGTGTTCGTTCTGGGCCTGAAGCCGCACCACACCTACCAGATCGAGGTAGACGATGAGGAGATGACCGAGGCCAAGACCGACACTGGCGGCATTCTCGAGCTGAAGCTGCCGCACAAGGTGCAAATCGGGGTCCGGCTGCGCGAGGCGCAGCCCATAGCGCCGGATCCAGCCAAGCTTCCTCCACGAGCGAGCCGTGCTCACCCGGCGTCAATTTTAAATCAAGTTGTCATCGGCTCGTGATTCTGGCGATATACACTCTGTCGAGGTGCCTCATGTCAGGCGCCTGTTCCACGCCAATGACAGGGAGTAGCAAAGCATGACTGAAAACCACAAAGCCGCTGAACACCACAACGCTGCGGCCGAGCATCATGAAAACGCGGCGAAACACCATCGCGAAGCAGCCCGGCACTACGGGGAAGGTGACCACGTGCAAGCGGGACACCATGCCCACGTGGCCCATGGCCACAGTTTACATGCGATTCATCACGCCGAGGAGGCGGGCAAACATCACGCGGTAGAGCACAGCCACCAGGCCGCATCCGCATGAACCCACAGGGCGCCGGGCTTGCGTTCGCCCGGCGCCCGCCCCCGCGCGTGGTCATGTTACGCTACAGAACTGGGTGCCAGAGCAAGCTTCGCCGATCGTTTGTGCGCGATCGAAGGAATCCTGATTTACCGTGTCTAAACGAGCCCGCCTGCGAGTTGACCCCGTAATGAATGCGGCCGCCGAATCCGAGAAAGCGGGAACCTCCGAGCTGTCTGCCATTCCCCTCCAGGCGCCTGATCTCTCGGCGCGGGAATTGTACCTGAATCGCGAGCTGAGCCTGCTGGCGTTCCAGCGGCGTGTGCTAGAAGAGGCGGAAGACGAAACCAATCCACTGCTCGACCGCGTAAAGTTCCTTTCCATTCTGGGCTCGAATATTGACGAATTCTTCATGGTCCGTGTCTCCGGGCTGCTGGAGCAGGTGGAGGCGGGCATCGTAGAGGTGGGGGCCGACGGTATGGGTCCGCCCGCGCAACTGGTGACTATCCGGCGCGAGGTCAAGAAGCTGCTAGCCGACGCGCACAAGTGTCTTTCGGGAAGCCTGCTGCCGGCACTCGAAGCCGCCGGTGTTCAAATTCTCGACTATCCCGCACTCAATTCGGCGCAACTGGCTTTGGTGAATGCGTATTTTGCCGAGAGCATGTTTCCGGTGTTGACGCCGCTGGCGTTCGATCCCGGCCGGCCGTTTCCTCATATTTCGAACTTGAGCCTCAATTTAGCGGTGCTGATCCGCGACAACAAGGGCGTCGAACACTTTGCGCGCGTCAAAGTTCCAGATTCACTGCCGCCGTTTATTTCCCTCCGCGCCAAGAAGAAGAGCCTCAAGCGGCACCGGCTTCAGCAAACTGAGGAGTTCGTCTGGATTGAGCAGGTAATCGCGGCCAATCTTTCGGCGCTTTTCCGGGGCATGGAGATCATCGAGGCGCACGCCTTTCATGTGACGCGCGACGCCGACATCGAGATCCAGGAACTGGAAGCCGAGGACCTGCTGGAAACCATCGAAGAGAGTATCCGGCAGCGGCGCTTCGGCCGAGTAATCCGGCTGGAGGTCGGCGACGATATGCCGGCGCACATCCTCGAGATTCTGATGAACAATCTCGAAATCGATTCCAGCCAGGTGTATCGCGTAAAGGGTCCGCTTTCCCTGAGCCGCCTCATGCACCTGTATTCTCTGGAGCGTCCCGATTTGAAAGACCCGCCCTTCGTACCCGCCATTCCGGCGGCGCTTACCGACTCCGACGAAGAAGATCTGTTTGCGCTGATGCGCCGGCAGAATGTTCTGCTGCACCATCCGTTCGATTCCTTTCAGCCGGTAGTGGACTTTATTTCAAAGGCAGCCCGTGATCCGAACGTGCTGGCCATTAAGATGGTGCTCTACCGCATTGGACGAAACTCTCCCATCCTCGAATCGCTCATGGAGGCTTTGGAAAACGGCAAGCAGGTTGCCGTGTTAGTAGAGCTGAAGGCGCGCTTCGACGAGGAGAGCAATATCGAATGGGCGCGAGCTTTGGAGAAACAGGGCGTGCACGTGGTCTACGGACTGGTGGGGCTGAAGACGCACTGCAAAGTGACCATGGTCGTCCGGCGGGAGGAGGGTGCCATCCGGCGATACCTGCATTTAGCTACAGGAAACTACAACGTAGTGACCGCACGCCTCTATACGGATATCGGCATGCTGACCTGCGACGAAACACTGGGCGCCGATGTGACAGACCTATTCAACTATCTAACGGGTTACTCGGCGAAGCGAAACTACGCTAAGTTGCTCGTGTCTCCAGTCAACCTCCGGGAGCGGTTTGAATCTTTGATCCAGCGCGAGATCGAGCATCAAGTGCAGGGGAAGCACGGGCATCTGATCCTAAAGATGAATGCGCTGGTCGACCACAAGATTATCCGTCTCCTGTATCAGGCCTCGCAGGCAGGCGTTAAGATCGACTTACTGGTGCGCGGCATCTGCTGTCTCCGCCCGGGTGTTCCCGGAGTCAGTGATCACATTCGCGTGACTAGTGTTGTGGGACGATTTTTAGAACATAGCCGTATTTATTATTTCCACAATGGTGGTGAGGAGGAGATTTATCTGGGCAGCGCCGACCTGATGCCGCGCAATCTTGACCGGCGAGTGGAGGTGCTGTTTCCATTGGAAGATCCGGACCTGATCCAGCAAGTAAAAGACCAGATTCTCGCCGCCTACCTAGCTGACAACGTGAAGGGGCGCGAGATGCGCAGTGACGGAACGTACGTTCGGAAGCAAACCGGCCGGCGGAGCAGTCCCGCAAACGTGCAGAGCCTGCTGATTGAGCGAGTGAAATCAGGCAGCCGCTGAAGCGCCTACAACCTGCGCGAGGTGATGGCGCAGATGGCTGAGATACTCCTCGACCAGAACCTCCAGAGTGTACTCTTTCCCCGGCGCCTTCCAGACGTGTTCGGCCGCGTTCGGATCCATGTGCCGGAGTATATGGCCCAGGTGGCGATTATAAGCGATCCAGAACTCCACCAGGTCGTGCCATCTACATCCGCCGTAATTCTGTGCGCGTACCCAGTCGTTTTGCTGGTAGGCAGGCATGACGAGAAGCTTATCGAGCTGAAGCCGCACAAAGCGCTGATGGTTGTTTGACGCGGAATCAATCAGATGGCCCAGGATTTCCTTTTTTGACCAGCTCTCAGAACGAGCGCGCCTGCCGGCGGACTCCTCACTGATGGCAAGCAGTGGGGTACGTGCTTCATCGAGCGTCTGATCTAACGCCGAGGCCACCTCAGAAATGGTCATGGAACGATGGTAGCACCGGCTGCCACGGTTCCTACCTGCGTTACGGTTAGGAGAGCCTTATTTCGGGCTGAAGCTGAAGTTGGAGAGGTAAACTTCGTCGTTACCGGGAAGGTAGAAGCCGAACTTGCCATTGGCGGGGTTGAGGCCCGAGGCGGTCCAGGAGTCCACCTTATCCCAGGTGTTATTCTCCTGCACATAGGTAGTGATGCCTGCTGCCGAGACATCAACCCGCACCGTGAACTCAAGTTCCTTCGCCGGTGATTGCAGAGGCACGGATTCCTCTTTCTGTTTCTTACCGCCCGTCACCTCGGCGCGATGGACGCTCTTCTTATCGATTCCAAAACGGATGTAATCGCTCTTGTCGTCCACACACCCAACCACCCATTCAATCCGGTGATTGAGAAATCCGCTGCGCCGAACACTGAATACAAACGTGCCGGAGCTCGGTTGCACCGGATAGAGCACCAATCCACCGCCACGATGTTCATACCAGCCGTTTTCCAGCTTCCATCCAGACTCGGACGCCCAATGTTCCATGGTGACGACGCCAACCCCGGTGGCGGCAGCCTTGGCCGGCGGCAGGTTCAGCGTGACGAGGTTTGGTCTCCCGGAACCGACGACGATGTTTTGCGTTTCCGCGGTGTGGGCAGGAGCAGTCGCTGTGAAGGTGTACATCCCTTCCTCCAACTCCACTGACGGAGGGTGCACTTCGTGCGTCTTACCGTCCGGTCCGCGGTAGGTCATGGCGGCGTTCGGCGGCGTGACGACCACCTTCACTGCGAACTTGGTCACCTGGGGAACCAGATCGGATTGCGCAATCGTCACGGTGTCACCAGCTTTAAATCCCCTGGTGATGGGCTTGAATCCTGCAACCTCGATGGTGTGACTGCCCGGAGGGATGTCGGGTAGAGAAAGGTTTCCATCAGCTCCAATCGTGCCCGCCGGCTTCTGGTCCAACTTAACCTGCGCACCCGCCGCAGCCCCCTGGATGGCCAGAGCCGCGACTGTCGGATTCGGGCGGAGATGGAATTCCAAGCGGGCTTCCTCGCCCTTCTTGATGTCCACGGTCTGCGGCGCTTCTTCCTGGAAGCCGTCCTTATGAACGCGAATGCTGTGCTGCTTCACCGCCAGATTGGGAATGGGGATTCGTCCGTTCTTGCTCTTTCTCCGGAGCTTGTAAGGCTTTCCATCGATATCGACCTGCACATCGTCCAACCCAGGCGTAAGCACTAGCAGCGAGCCGACGTTACGGTCGGAATCGAGCCGGACTTCAATGGTCGGAGCGGCGCCGTTGGTCAGACTTATCTTGTGCGTGGTGTTACCTTCTGCCAGCACGACATCGTGAGTGCCGAGTGCAAGATTCGAAATGTCAATGCCGTTAGGACCCGCTTCTCCGTAATCCTGATTGTCCACCGTCACTGTTACGGGCGCATAGCTGGCCTGGATGTGCACCTGATTCTGGAAGCTCGTCAGGACGACGACCTTGACTTCCTTCGCCGTAGGTGGCTCCGTGAGAACCGGCAAGCGGCCTTGTGCGGCTTCGAAACCGATACTAGTCTTCACGCTCCCCGAGGTGATCTCGATGGTGTGCTTGCCCAAGCCGAGGTCTTCATTGGCGAACTGCCCGTCCTGCAAATCGGTGGGAGTCCCGTCGTCGAACTTAACCTTGCCGGTCTGCAGGTCACTCGTTACGTGCAGAACCTGCGGCAGGGGCGGGGCAGGAATGGCCGGCGCCGACGGCTGTAACGTCAGATCCAACGCCGCAGGCGAACCGCGCTTGACCACCAACGCCGCCGTTGCGGGTTGAAAGCCGTCCTTCTGGGCGGCTACCTGGTAAGTGCCGGCGCTCAACTTGAGCTGGAGTTCGCTGGACCCTTTCACCTCGCCATTCAAGGTGATCATCGCGCCCGCAGGTTGTGTGCGGATCACTACGAGTACCGGCCGGAACGAGCGAGCCACGAACCAGGCAATTACCAAAACGACGATGGCGGCGATACCAATCCAGATCAGTCTTCGATCAATGGGCGGCGCCGGCCCTTTGGCCGTGTCCTTGGCAGCCGGCGCAGGTACGCTGGACGGCTGACTCACCGGTGGAACCGGCGACGGTGCCGCCGGCGGCGCTGCTCCAGTCGCCTGCGACTGCAACAACACCGTCGCGCCGTACTCACCTCCGGCCGGGGCCGCGGGTTTTTCTTCCGGGGGGCCGGGCGGCAGCGGAGGTGGTACAGCAGGCGTGGCGGATAACGGAGCTTGGAATCCGGTTGGTACTTCGGGCGCAGGCTCCGGGGCCGGTGCCTGCTCGCGCAGGCGCTTCTCGAACATCTCCCAGCCTTCCGGTGCGCTGGACTCAGGCGCAGCCTGCTCCGGCGTAGCTGGCTGCTTTTTCGTGGCAGCCGGCATCGCCACCGTTTCCGACTGTGCCGCGGCAGCCTTCGACGATTGGCTGCGCGTCTGATAGTCTGGAAAGGCCTTGCTCAGGGTAGAGTGGAGCTGCACCAGCCGCGAATCGCGCGGGTATACACTGAGCACCTGCTCGATCTGCTCCAGTGAACCCTGCAAGTTTCCCGCGGCTTGCATGCGGCGGGCTTCGGCCACGGCCTGCCCGACTTCCTCTTCGCGCTTGTGATCGAGCGCCATGCCGCGCACGCCCTTGGCCAACGCATGCCCGGGGTCCAGGTCGAGCGCCTGCTGGCTGAGAGCCTCCGCCGTGCGCCAATCCGTATCGATGACCGCGCGGGCCTGGTCGAGCAGCGTCTCGAGCAAGAAGGTGCGGATGACCTGATTGCTCTCGTCCATGGCATAAGCGCGCCGCAGCACGTCAATGGCCTCGGCAAACTGGCGCTGGGTGCTGAGATCCTGTCCTTGCTGAAAAAGTTGTTGCGCTTCGGCGGCACGGGCCTGGTTCTGGCGCGCCAGTTCGCCCAGTGCGGCCAGCTCGGCATCATCGGGATATTCCGCCGAGGCGTTTTTCAGCAGCTCGAGCGCACGCTCGAAGGCTCCGGCTTCGATTTGCCGGTCAATCTGCTCCACCCAGCGCGCCTTAGCTTCCGCGCGCGACTGCTGTTCCCGGCGCTTCATCACCCGCTCGATTTCGAAATCCAGCCCCGGATATTGCTTATGAATGGTTTGCAGCGTCTCCCATTGGCCCAGCGCCTCGTTAAACTGGCCGCGCTCCTCGTACGAGCGGGCTTTGCCGACGATCGAATTGACCAGGTCCCGTTTGTCGCGCACCAGGCGTAGTGCGCGTTCGAAGTGCGGCTCACCGGGATGAGCCTCGAGCGCTCCTTTGAGGATGGCGACACGACGTTCCAGGTCCGGCTCCGCCTCGACCGCCTTATCGATGGCTGCCACCTGCGATGACAGATCCTGGCGCTGTCGCTCTTCCACATCGAACTTGAGCGCCTGAAACAGCGCATGGCCGGGGTACTTGCTCAAATATTGCTGGCAAATGCTGAGCGCTTGAGAAAAATTCCCGTCGACCAAATACTTTCGCGCTTCCTGGTAGGAATTTTTGAGCACGTCGTGCTCGGACCGCACCTGGTTGTAGAAATTCTGATAAGAAATGCCGCGTTCGGGCGCGGAAGTATCGGGCACGCGGCGATCCAGATCCACGAGCCGGTCGAGTTTGGTGAGCGCGGAGCTCATCTCGCCGTTTTGCCAAGCCTCCATCGCCTGCTTGTAAAGCTCTTCCTTCTCCTTGCGCGCCCGCACGTATTGCTCTTCGCGGCGATCCACTTCGGCCAGAAGCTGAAGGGCTGTGGTATCCTTGGGCCGCAATTGCAGCAAGCTTTTCAGCGCGTCGCGCGCATGGCTGAACGCGTTGTTCTCCAGGTGCTGACGCGCCAGCTTGGTCCACTCTTCCACTTTGGCTTCGCTGCGTCGCGTCTCAATGGTAGCGCGCAGCGTGACCGCGGCTGAGTTGGTGGGGTCGAGCTGCAACACTTCCTGTATTTTTTGCAGTGCGAGCAGGTACTCTTCCTCCTGCATGCAGGTGCGTGCGCTCTCCAATAGTTGGGCAATGTTCTTCTGCCGCACTGCCTGGTCGAGCTGGCGCCGCAACAGAGTCATGCCGGTCTCGACGTGGCCTTCGGCCTCCAGCTCGTTGAGAAGTTCGCTGGCAAACTGAAAATTGCCTTGCTCGTAAGCTTTAGTGGCCTTTTGAATGCGCGGCTGCAAGCGGGCGGCGTCGAAAATCTCGATAGCTTCGTTGCGCTGCGCCTTCAGCAACGTCTCTGCAAATTCCTTGGCAGTGGAGAAGCGGTTCCAAGGCTGCTTCGCCATAGCCTTGTGGATCACGCGGCTCACCAGTTGGCTCACCGCCGGATTCAGTTCCGAAGCAGCCGGTGGAATGTGGTGCAAAATGGCCTGTGCGGTTTCCTGCTCGGTCGGGAAATCAAAGGGGCGCCGGCGCGTCAGCGTTTCGTAGAAGACAACTCCCAGAGAAAAAATGTCAGAAAGCGGCGACGCCGGCTTCATCTCGATCTGCTCGGGCGCCATGTAGGGCAACGTGCCCCCGGCAACGGTCATGGTGGCCGTGGTGTCTGCCATATGGGCCACGCCGAAATCGATGATCTTGACGGTGTCGTCCGGCATGACGAAAATGTTGCTGGGCTTGAGGTCGCGATGCACCAGGCCGCGTTCGTGTGCAGCGTGCAACCCGCGGCAGGTCTGCACAATGATCTCGACCGAGCGCTCGACTGTGAGACGCTGGCTGGAAGTCTTAATCAGTTGATCGAGTGTCACACCGGGCAGCAGCGGCATGACGAAATAAGGTTTGGTAGCTCTGTCCTCCGTGAACTCACCGATATCAAAGATCTCGACGATATTCGGATGGCTCATCGAAGCCAGTACGCCGCACTCTTTGCGGAACAGATCAAGCGCTAGTTTGCTAGGGCTATCGCGTAGGGTCTTGATCGCAACTTCGCGCTGCACCACGGTGTCATAGGCCTTATACACCAGCCCCATTCCGCCCTTGCCCAGGACGTCAATGGTCTCATACCGATCCTTGATTTTTTTGCGGGTCGCCATGCAAAGTCGGACTTGTTCTTTATCATACAGCCGTTTTTCCAGCGCTGTGTTAGGTGTTAACCCAAGTTACTACCATTACTCAGGTACAGGCCCGCAATCCGTGTCACGCAATCAATGCCATCTGGTATGACAATCGGTTGCAGACGTGCCGGCTGACATCCGCTGTCTATACCACCCGGTTCCGCAACACGCCAAGCTTCTCGATCTCCAGATCGAGGACGTCGCCGCGCTTCACCCAACGGTCGAGCTCCAGGCCGCATCCGGTGCCGATGGTGCCGGAGCCGATCACGTCACCGGGGTAGATCGTGTCGCCGCGCGATAAAAATTCGATCATCTGCTCGAATTTCCAGTAAATGCTGCCGGAGTTTCCTTCCGACCACAGTTCGCCGTTGATGCGCGCGGTCATGCGCAGGTTATAGGGATCGCCGATTTCATCGGCGGTCACCAGATACGGGCCAAGGGCGGTGCACCAATCCTTCCCCTTCGCCGGGCCGAGGCGAACTCTCATCTCCTGCCGCTGGATATCGCGCGCGCTGAAATCGTTCATCACAGTGAAGCCGGCGATGTACTCCGCCGCATGCTCGGCCGGAATGTCGCTCCCCCGCCTTCCGATGATCGCGGCCAATTCCAGCTCATAGTCGAACTTTTGCGTGAAGGAGGGCCAGGGCACATCTTCATCGGTGCCGATAATGTTGTGATGTCCGCTCTTGTAATACACAGGAATCTGGTACCACTCTGGCGGCATGGGCTCCCCTCGCTTCTCGAACCCCTTCTTGACGTGGGCTTCGAAGGCATAAAAATCGCGCAGCGACGCTGGTTTGGGCAGCGGTGCAAGCAGTTTAATTTCGGCCGGCGGATACAGCAGGGTCTCCTCATTCCGACCAACGCGGATCCCGGTTTGCTCAAAGAACGCGACGGCCTCGCGCGCCGCGGCCATCGACACCGCCTCGCCTTCGAGAAACTCTCGCATGGCGGCCGGCACCAGTACATCGGCGAGCTTCTGCGATTTCAGCCGCGCAGCGCAGGCAAAGTTGAGATCGAGAACCCCCGCTTGTAGCACAGCACCCAGGCGCCGGTGCCGGCCGAGGTGTGTGCGGACTTCGAACGTGCAAAGCTTCAATCGCTACAGGTTACCGCGCAGGGCCTGCTCGCGCTCAATCGCCTCAAACAGCGCCTTGAAATTGCCCTTGCCGAAGCTGCGGCTGCCTTTACGCTGGATGATCTCGTAGAACAGCGTAGGCCGGTCCTCGACCGGCCGGGTGAAGATTTGCAGCATATAGCCTTCGTCGTCACGATCCACCAGAATGCCCAGGTCCTGCAGCGTGCCGAGAGGTTCGTCGATTTTTCCCACTCGCCGCTCGAGATCCGCGTAGTACGTCGCCGGCACGCGCAGAAACTCCACACCTTGCCGGCTCAGTTTTGCAACCGTCGCCACGATGTCGTCGGTTGCCATGGCAATATGCTGCACGCCTGGCCCTTTGTAATATTCCAGGTACTCTTCGATCTGCGATTTCTTCCGTCCCTCGGCCGGCTCGTTGATGGGAAACTTCACGCGCCCGTTTCCATTGGCCATCACTTTCGACATCAACGCCGAGTATTCCGTGCTGATGTCCTTGTCGTCGAAGTGCTGGTAGAGGCGGAACCCCATCACCTTTTCGTAAAACTCCACCCATTGGTTCATCTCGCCCCAGCCGACATTGCCCACCATGTGGTCGATGTATTTCAGCCCGACAGGCCGCGCCACACGATCCGGCTCCGTAACCGCGACATAACCCGGCAGGAATGAGCCGCGATAACTCCGCCGTTCGATAAACGAGTGAATCGTGTCGCCATAAGTCGCGATCGCGGACACAAGCACCTCGCCCGAATCATCTTGTAACAGCTCCGGCTTCCGCACGCCTCGCGCACCACGGGCCGTGGTCTCCCGATATGCGGCTTCGGCATCGTCCACCCACAATGCGATGTCGCGGACACCGTCTCCGTGACGAAGGATGTGCTGGGCGATGGCGTTGTCCGGCTGCAAGGGCGTCGTGAGCACGAACCGGATTTTATTCTGCTGGATGACATACGATGCGCACTCATGATTGCCGGTCTCCGGCCCGCTGTACGCCGCTAGTTGCATGCCGAACGCAGCTCGGTAGTAATACGCTGCCTGCCGGGCGTTGGCGACATAGAACTCAACATGGTCGGTTCCGTTCAGCGGAAGAAAATCAGCAGTTGCTTGCGAAGTTTTCTCGGCTAGTTCCTGCATAGCTATTTCACAACCGTCTCGGCAGCCCTCTGCAGCGCACTTATGCAGCGTTGATTGTCCTCATCGGTTCCGGTTGAAATGCGGATGCAGTGCGGTAGCCCGAACGCGTTCAGCGGGCGCACGATGACACCCCGTATCAGGAGCTGTTCCACCATGTATCCCGCCTGCGCCGCACTCCCCAGCACCACCATCACGAAATTGGCTTCCGACGCAACCACTTCCAGACCCGTTGCCCGCAGTCCCTGCGTCAGCGTCCGCAAACCGCGCGCGTTCAATTCGAGCGAACGGTGAAGGAACGCTTTATCGGCCAGCGCTCCAATGCCCGCCGCCTGCGCCAACGTGCTTGGCTCAAACGGCAGTTTCACCTTGAGCAGATTGTCGATCAGGTCTTCGTGCGCGAACCCGTACCCGATGCGCGCTCCCGCCAGGCCGTAGATCTTGGAAAATGTCCGGAGCGTAATGACGTTGTCGTAGCGGTAATGCATCGAATCGGGATAGCGCGGGTTATCTTTTGCGTATTCGAAGTACGCTTCGTCCAGGATGATGAGGACCCGCTCCGGCACGTGCCGGTAAAACTCGTCAAACTCGTGGCGCGTGAAAATCGTTCCCGTCGGGTTGTTGGGGTTCGCCAGGTAGATGATCTTGGTGTGCTCATTGATCTGTGAGGCGAGCCCCGCGAGGTCGTAGTGCCAGTCCTTGTACGGCACGGTGCGGTATTTCACACCACGCGATTGCGCTAGCACCTGAAATCCAATGAACGCCGCTTCGGTGGTGAGCACTTCGTCTTCATCGCACAGGAACGCGCGAATGATGTTGGACATGATGCCCTCTGATCCGCTACCCGCGATGACGTTCTCCACTTTGACGTCGTACTCGCGCGCCAGCACCTGCCGCAATTCCAGGCCACCCGTGGGATAAAGATGCAGGCGCTCCGCGCACTGCCGCATGACCTCGAGCGCCACCGGCGAAGGCCCGAGCGGGTTTTCATTCGACGCCAGCTTCACCGCGTGCGCCACGCCATATGCGCGCTCCACTTCTTCCGCGCTGCGCCCCGCCTCGTAAGGTCGCAGCGACGCGATATATGGCGGTACCAACGGCACGAGGTTGTTCCCATTCACTATGTTAATCTGCCGCGATTGACGGCGGCGTGCTGTGTTTGAAAAGCTGTAGAGCGTGCTCACTCGATTTCTGCTTACCGCTTGCTTGTTCGCCACACCGTTATTCGCTCAGGAGCTGCAATTTGCCGCCCTCCGCGATTTCCCCTTAGAGAGTGGCGCAACTGTCCGCAACTGCCGCATCGGTTACCGGACTTTCGGCAAACTGAACGCGGAGAAATCCAATGCCATCCTGTTTCCCACCTGGTTTGGCGGGACAACCGAGAATCTGATCTCCTTCATCGGGCCCGGTAAGCTGATCGATTCTTCTAGATACTTCGTCATCGCGGTGGATGCGCTGGGCGATGGCGTGTCCACATCGCCCTCCAATTACGCGAGCCAGCCGCGCATGCAGTTTCCCTCCTTGGCCATCCTCGACATGGTCCATTCGCAGCACCAGTTGGCGGAGGCTGTGCTGCATCTTCCACACCTCCGCGCGGTCATGGGGATTTCCATGGGCGGCATGCAAACCTTCCAGTGGATGGTGGCGTACCCGGATTATATGGACTGTGCCATTCCCATCGTCGGCTCACCCAAGCTCACCTCCTACGACCTGCTGTTGTGGGAGTCGGGCATCCATGCGATTGAGGGGGACGCGAACTGGAAGGGGGGCGACTATACTTCGCCTCCTGAAGCCGGTTTGCGGACGCGGGCGGACATCGAAGCGTTGGCCATCCAAACACCCGCCTACCGCGTGGCGCACACCAGGCCCGAAGACTTGCAGAAGTTTCTTGAAGCCGAAGAGACTGCCTCCATTCACGGCTTTGACGCCAACAACTGGATTCGCCAAGCGCAAGCCATGATCGCCCATGACATCTCGCGCCCATTCGGCGGCGACATGGCCAAAGCCACCGCGGCGGTAAAGGCGCGCGTTCTGATTGTGGTCGGCTTGCAGGACCACATGGTGAATCCCACCCCGGCCTTGGCCTTCGCGCGTCTGCTCCATGCCCCTACCGTGGAGCTGGACAGCGACTGTGGGCATGTGGTGACCAGTTGCGAAGAGGCGAAGATCGGCGCCGCGATCACAGACTTTCTCAGCAAATAGCCGCCTGAGTGGTTCACGAGTTGTGGGCAGCGTGTGGTTCGCCCACTCCTGTGCGTTTGGGTACGCGCCCTGCATGAACCACTGCAACGCGCAAGCGCCCGTCCGCGTACAAACCCGATGACAGATGACCGGATCAAGGCCGCTCAGAGCCACATCCAGCAACTGCTCAAAGCTCAGCCTGAGTATGTAATCGACACGTCGGAATTTCAGAACGTGAAGACACGGCTAGCCATGCAGGAGAACGTTCACCGGTTAAATAAAAGAGACGACAAACGGCCGACATTGATTCGCAGGGAATCCGGCAAGATCGACGACAATGGCTCTCAGCAGTCAGACGACAGCGACGACGACCGGCCGACCCTGAAGCGCAGCGACTGAGCGGGGCCGCGCGGCCAATTGAGCAAAAATACTGTGTCGGTGGTATGGCGCGGCGCGCCGCAGATTTCTCATTCTGGAAGTGGGGGTGGATGGTGGTGCCGGCAGGTTGACTCTCTTGGCGTCAGCTTATCGTGCATCGTGGGAGCCTCCACCCTTACCGGCGTCAAACGCAACGAGTCGAGCCGGCTGCGGGTTGTGTTGAACCGGAAAGCCCCGGGTGTCCCGTACAGAGTGGATGATTCCAGTCCCGGGGGCCCGATTGATGGAGTGTGAGAGGCGTGCCATGAACAGTTTATTGTCAGCCTTGCCTAGCCGAAGGGTCTGGACATGGCTTGTCGCAGCAGTTGTCATGGGTATTGTAGCGGGGTCCTGGGGAACCGCCGAAGGGCTGTCGCCGTTCATCGTCAAGCACCCGGTTCAGGTATTGGCATCTACCGCGACCAGCAACCGCACCGTTGGTCCGGTCTCATTCGAAAACGGCTTCGAAGCGGCCGTCAACAAGGCCTTGCCGGCTGTGGTCAACATCGCGTCGACAAAGGTCGTGCGTTCGCCGGGTATGGGTCCAACGTCACCTTTTTTTTCGGACCCGTTTTTCCGGCAGTTTTTGGGGGATCAGTTCCCTCAGGAGTTTCGTACCCCGCACGAGGAGCGGGAGCACAGCCTTGGCTCGGGTGTGATCGTTAGTCCCGACGGGTACGTCCTGACGAACAACCACGTTGTGGAAGGTGCCAATGAGATCAAGGTTTCGCTCGGCGACCAGCGCGAATTCACCGCGCACATTGTGGGTACTGATCAGAAGACAGATATCGCGGTCGTGAAAGTGGACCAGATGGATCTGCCGGTGATCACAATGGGGAACTCATCCGACGTGCATGTGGGCGATTTTGCGTTGGCCATCGGCAATCCGTTCGGCCTGGGGCGGACAGTAACCATGGGCATCATCAGCGCCACCGGCCGCGGTGGCCTCGGCATTGAGGATTACGAGGACTTCATCCAGACCGACGCGGCCATCAATCCGGGCAACTCGGGAGGCGCCCTGATCAACGTACATGGGGATTTGGTCGGGATCAACACGGCCATCATCACCGGCGGCGGAGGCGGCAACCAAGGGGTGGGCTTTGCCATACCCGTCAACATGGCGCGCAATGTGATGGACCAGATCATCAAAGACGGTAAGGTCGTTCGCGGGCGCCTGGGTGTACTGATTCAAGAGGTAACTCCGGAAATCGCCAAGGCGTTCGGCCTCGCGGAACCGCATGGCGCGCTGGTGAGTGATGTCACGCCGGGAAGCCCGGCAGCGCAGGCCGGAATCAAGGCGGGTGACATTATTCTGGAAATGAACGGGCAACGTATTAATGAGAGCGGCGAACTGCAAGTAAAGGTCTCTTTGACCGCACCCGGAACCCTTGTGCGGCTGACCGTGCTCCGCGACGGACACGAGCGTGAGAT
>JASHOO010000641.1 GCA_030041035.1 Bryobacteraceae bacterium
CCCTTCAATCTGCTGGCGGGCGAAGCGGTGAACGGCGACAACCATCCGACCGACGGGCGCCCGATCGGCGCCAACCGGAACACGGGTCTGGGCCCGAATTATGCGGATTTCGACCTGCGCTTGAGCCGGACGTTTCCGGTGAGGGAAAAGGTCAAGCTGCAGCTTCTGGCGGAAGGCTTCAACCTGTTCAACCGCACCAACTACGCCAGCGTGAATGACGAGGTGAGCCCGACGTTCGGTCTACCGGTTGCAGACGGAGGTGAGGGGTTCACGACGTTTAAGGTGCACGGTTCCGCGGCGCTCTCACCGAGCCAGCCGCTGGGTTTCACGTCGGCTCTTCCCATGCGCCAAATTCAGCTCAGCATTCGTTTGACGTACTGATTGCCGAAGAAGGCAGGGCGGGAAGCGCCGGACTCGCAGGCCGCGCGAGGCGGCGCAAGTGTCCCATGCCGAGTGCAAGAGGAATCCACTTCGCAAAAGATCCCAGATTGTGTATGAAAGATTACGAATATAGAGTTTTATAATTAATACATTGATAATACTTGATATTAATCGCAAAAATATTACAAATTTCCCTAGAATTCATTCGGCAGTTGTGATATAGCTAATGGAAATCCGGTCCACGGCAATGTGCCGCTGGACAAAGAAATGGAGGCACGGAGCGCCACCCGTGACGACAATTCTCATCCTAGACGACAATGCAACACTGCTTCAGATGCTGGGTCTGATCCTGCGCTCAAAAGGGGGATACCAGGTTCTGGAGGCGACGACGGAGGAAGAGGCGGTTTCCAGAATCGAATGCTATCCGGGAGGGGTGGACCTGCTGGTGGCAGACGTGTGTGTGGAGACCAGGCCCGGACGCATCATTGCCAGCCGGCTGGCGGCAATGTGTCCCGAATTACGACTGCTATTCATTTCGGGATATCCACAAGATCACCTGGTGGAGAAGGGATGGTTGCAGCCGGGGGATCCGTTTCTGGCGAAGCCGTTCACGCCCGAGCGGCTGATGCGCAGTGTGAACCAGGTTTTGGCAAATGCCTATCCGACGCATACGATGCCGAGCGGAGCGGGCCGCACAGCGTGCGCCGGCGGAGCAGCCTAGCCATCAGCGGCACGCGAGATCCACAAACTCGACGTTCCATGGCGTGGCGCTCAAGTCGAGGCGCGCAACCGTCACCGGCAAGCGAAAGCGCCGGGGGCCGGCGCTGCCCGGATTGAGATAAAGCACGCCATTTCTTTCCGCGCGGGCCGGCTTGTGCGAGTGCCCGCTGACCACGATGTGGAAGCCCGCCGCAGCGGGATCGAGATCAAGTGCGTGCAGGTCGTGGAGTACATACAGGATGACGGGCCCGGCCTCGGCGACAGCCGTACGCGGCCAATCGGACGCCCAAGCGCCGGTATCGATGTTGCCGCGTATAAAAACGAGCGGCGCGACGGCTCCCAGGGCGTCGAGAATTTCGGGCTTGCCGACGTCGCCGGCGTGGATGATGAGATCCGAGCCTTGAAGCGCGCGCAGGGCCTCGTCCCGCAGGAGGCCGTGGGTATCGGAGATCAAGCCGATGTGCATCTGTTTTGATTCTAATTTCACCGCAAGGCGGCGGATGATCCTAGAAACCGGCGCCAGTTTTCCGATAAGACTGATGGGTATGAAGCTTTTTCTTCTCCTGACCGTGCTGATTGGCGCCGAAGTGCTCCCGGCTCAACAGCTTCTCACCGATAGCGAAATCGCCCGGATGGTGGGGGCAGGAGTGGCTCAGGACATCGTCCTGAAGATGATCGCGGAATCACCGGTGGCATTCCGGCTCGAGCCAGACCGCCTGATCGCGTTGAAAAAAGCGGGGGTCCCGGATGAAATCGTGCGCGCCATGATGGCGCACGACAGCCAGGTCCCTGCGGTTCGGTACATTCCCTTCTCGTCGGAAGTGCGAACCGGTCGCACGAAGAAAAAAGGCTTGGCGCGACTGAAAATCTGGTAAGCGCCGGAGTTTCTCCCGAGAGGCGCGGACGCGCGGGAACCCGCTATAGTGGGATTCACGCGATATGCGCGCGGACTCTTCCGAAAATATTCCACCACAATACCTGACGGACGCGTCCGGTTATACGGGCACGGGAGAAAGGCTGTTCGTGCCCCGGGATGAAGCGGGCGCGGTGGAAGTGCTCAACGCGGCGCGCGAAACGAAGATGCCGGTGACGTTGGCGGGCGCCGGGTCCGGTTTGACGGGTGCGCGGGTGCCGCACGGCGGCTGGGTGCTGTCGCTCGAAAGGTTCCGGCGCCTGGAAATCGGGGATGGGTATGCGCGTGCGGGAGCGGCGGTCACGCTATTGGAATTGCGGGAGGCAGCAAGACCTACGCGGCAATTCTATGCGCCGGACCCGACGGAGATCACGGCTTCGGTTGGCGGAACCATCGCGACCAACGCCAGCGGATCGCGCAGCTTCAAATACGGCAGCACACGGCGGCACGTGCGGGCGCTGCGCGTGGCGCTGATGGACGGGCGCGTGGTGGAGTACCGGCGCGGAGACAAGATTGATTTCGCGGTGCCACCGATTCCGGTTCCAGCGACCACCAAATACACGGCGGGTTACCGCCTGGAACCGGGGATGGAGTGGATGGATCTGTTTTGCGGATCGGAAGGGACGCTGGGCGTGATTCTCGAGGCGGAACTGGCGCTGCTGCCGATCCCGGCGAGTCTGTTTGCGGGCGTGATCTTCTTTCCGTCCGACGAACATGCCCTGGATGCCGTGGATGCGTGGCGGGGAATTGCTGAGCTGCGGATGATCGAATACGGGGACCGGAATTCGCTCGATCTGCTGTTGGAGCGATACCCGGAGATTCCGGCCCATGCGGGGGCGGCTTTGTTGATCGAAGCCGAAGGCGATGACGTGGAGGGTTGGGATCAGCGGCTGGCGTCGGCGGGAGCGCTGATCGAAGCATCGTGGTTCGCGACGACGGCGAAGGATCGTGAGCGATTCCGCGAATTTCGCCACGCCCTGCCGGAGATGGTGATCGCCAAGGTTGTACCGGGCGGCTTTCTGAAGATGGGTACCGATTATGCGGTGCCGATCGACCGCAATCGCGAGATGCTGGCGTATTACCGGCGGCGGCTGGAGGCGGAATTGGCGGGACGTTACGTGATTTACGGGCACATCGGCGATGCGCACGTGCACGTCAACATGCTGCCGACAAGCGCAGCGGAGTCCGCGGCGGCGAGCCAGCTGCTCATCGAATTCGCGCGTCAGGCGGTGGCATTAGGCGGGACGGTTTCCGCCGAGCACGGGCTGGGTAAGCGAAAGGTGGAACTGCTCGCACTGCAATATGCACCGGAGCACATTCAGGCGATGCGTGAGGTGAAAGCGCGGCTCGACCCCTACTGGCTGCTAGGACGGGGGACGTTATTTGCGGCGTGAGTAATCAGGGCCGGGCATGCCCGGCCCCTACAACGCAGGGGGCGATTACATTTTCACCGTTACGGTTTTGACCTCGGTGTATTGCTGGAGGCCGTACTCGCCGAGTTCGCGGCCGATGCCGGACTGCTTGAAGCCGCCGAAAGGCGCGGCCGCATCGAAGACGTCGTAGCAGTTGACCCAAACCGTGCCGGCGCGGACGGTGTTGGCAACGGCGTGAGCTTTGCCGATGTCGCGGGTCCAGACAGCCGCGGCGAGGCCGTACATGGTGGTATTGGCGCGCTCGACGACTTCATCGAGATCGCGGAACTTGATGATGCTCATCACCGGACCGAAGATTTCTTCCTGGGCGATCTTCATGCCATCGGAAACGTCGGCGAAGACGGTGGGGGCGACGAAATACCCGCGGTCTCCAACGCGGCCGCCGCCACAGAGCAGTTTGGCGCCTTCCTGTTTGCCGGCGTCGATGTAACTCATGACTTTGTCGAACTGGGCCTGGTCGACTTGCGGACCCTGCTCAGTCGAGGCGTCAAAGGGATCGCCGACGGTGCGGCGTTTGGCGCGCGCGACGCTCTTGTCGACAAACTCGTCGTAGACCTTGGATTCGACGAACAGCCGCGAGCCGGCGCAGCAGCATTGGCCCTGATTGAAGAACAGAGCGAAGTGCGCGCCTTCGATGGCCTGGTCGAGATCGGCATCGTTAAAAACGATGTTGGGGCTCTTGCCGCCGAGCTCGAGCGTGACGCGCTTCAGGTTGGTTCGCGCGGCGTTCTCCATGATGAGATGGCCGACTTCTGTCGAACCGGTGAACGCGACCTTGTCGACATCCATGTGCTTGGCGATTGCCGCGCCTGCGGTGGGACCGAATCCCGGCAGGATGTTCACGACGCCTTCGGGGAAGCCGGCTTCGAGAAGGAGCTCGCCGACGCGCAGCGCAGTGAGAGGCGTCTGCTCGGCGGGCTTCAGCACGACGGTATTGCCGGCGGCCAGCGCGGGGCCGAGTTTCCAGGCCTGCATGAGCAGCGGGAAATTCCACGGGATGATCTGGCCGACCACGCCCACGGGCTCGAGGCGCGTGTAGCAGAAATAATCTCCGGCGATGGGGATGGTTCTGCCCTGAATCTTGTCGGCCCAGCCTGCGTAGTAGCGGTAGCAGGCGATGGTCAGGGGCAGGTCGGCCGCGCGCGCGACGGCGACGGGCTTGCCGTTATCGAGCGACTCGAGACGGGCCAGCTCTTCGGCGTTCTTTTCGATCAGGTCGGCGAGCTTGTTCAACAAGCGCCCACGCTCGGCGGCGGACATGCGGCGCCATGCGCTCTTGCTATGGAATGCCTGGCGCGCCGCTTTGACGGCCAGATCCACATCGGGCTCGTCGGCCTCCGCGACCTGGCAGATTTCTTCGCCGGTGGCAGGATTGATGGTGGCGAAAGTCCGGCCGGAGTGGCTGTCCACCCACCGGTTATTGATCAGGAGTTTAGTCGCCTTGACAGCGACGTCGTTTGCAAGCGATGAAGCAACTGTAGCCATACCCTCTCCTTCCAGGTGTACGTGAGAATACACTCACCCGGCGGACGTGGCCCCCGGGGGTGGCATGTGTTATTCAACCACCTTGGCGGCGCGTTGGCAAGATGGACGGGAATACG
>JASHOO010000642.1 GCA_030041035.1 Bryobacteraceae bacterium
TGCGCATGGCGGATGCGGACCTTCTGCCCTACGACTTTACGGACTTCACCGACACGGTTGGAAGATATGTGGATGAGCTGGAGAAGTTGTGGAAGTCGAAAAGCGACGAAATCAAGGAGCGCAACAGAGAACTGAAGGAGGGTGTTTATGTCGCCATCGCGGATCCGAAGAAGACACTCGTGCCGCCGAAGCCGGAAGAGGAGCCGCCCTTCCTGAATTTCGCTCCACTGCACAATGGTCTGGAAAAGCTGCGGCGGAGTTCGGAGCACTACGATAAGGCCGTTCACCAAGCATCTCTCGGCGCCCAGCCCCTCGACGACGTAAATCGCAAACTCACCCAGGCCGAGCGCGCTCTTACTCTCCCCGACGGCTTGCCAGGCCGCCCGTGGTTCCAACATCAGATCTATGCTCCCGGCCTATACACGGGCTACGGCGTGAAAACCATACCGGGCGTGCGAGAGGCCATCGAACAGAAGAACTGGAAGCAGGCCGACGAACAGATCGTGCGCGCCGGACGGGTGCTGGAGAACGAAGCCGGGTTGATTGATGAGATCGCCGCGGAGTTGGAGCGCTAACCGCAGGGAGGAGTTGTCCGAACGGTTCAGAATTGAGAAAATGACACCAAGCCTTTATGCCCATTTACGAATATAAGTGTCAAGACTGCGGCACCAGATTTGAGAAGCTGCTGCGGCGCTCCTCTGAGGCCGTGGACCTCAACTGCCCCTCTTGCGGGAAAACGCATCTCAGCCAGGAATTCTCCACGTTTGCGGCGCATGCCAACGGCTCCAAGGCCGAGGCCGGGCCGGCTCCCATGTGCCCGAGCGGGATGTGCAGCAATCCGGGATTCTGTGGCCGAAACTAAATGGCGGCGCCGTTGGTTCGTAGCAATCTCGCGGTCACAGGGCCGCTCAACGAGGGTTATCGCGAGATTCTGACCCCCGGGGCGCTGGATTTTCTGGCGAAACTAGCGCAACAGTTCGAGGCCCGGCGAATCCAGTTGCTCGCACACCGCAAAATGAGGCAGGCGGAGCTTGACTCCGGCAAGCTACCTGATTTTCTTTCGGAGACCGCGGGTGTGCGAGAGGGTAACTGGACCGTTGCCCCCATCCCTAAAGATCTCAGCGACCGCCGCGTGGAAATTACCGGCCCTGTCGATCGCAAGATGATCATCAATGCGCTCAACTCGGGCGCCAGCGTCTTCATGGCGGACTTCGAGGATTCCAACTCGCCCACGTGGGGGAACAACGTGGAAGGACAAATTAACCTCCGTGACGCCGTGAACGGCACAATCACTTTTACGAGTCCCGAGGGCAAGCAGTACCGGCTAAACGAACGGGTGGCTGTCCTGCTGGTGCGGCCGCGGGGCTGGCACTTGGGCGAAAGGCATGTTCTGGTCGATGATAAGCCGATTTCCGGGTCTCTATTCGATTTCGGACTGTATTTCTTCCACAATGCCGCTAAGTTGATCGCAAAAGGAACAGGGCCGTACTTCTATCTACCCAAACTCGAGAGTCACTCAGAAGCACGATTGTGGAATGACGTCTTTCTTTTTGCTCAAGACTATCTCAAAATTCCGCGCGGCACGATTCGTGCGACCGTACTGATTGAAACGATTCTGGCGTCTTTTGAAATGGACGAGATCCTCTACGAGCTGCGCGAACATTCTTCCGGGCTCAATTGCGGGCGCTGGGATTATATTTTCAGTTTCATCAAGAAGTTTCGAAATCGGCCGGATTTCCTGCTGCCTAACCGCGCTCAAGTTACGATGGATCGCGATTTTCTCAAAGCGTATGTGGATCTGTTGATTCAAACCTGCCACCGGCGAGGGATTCACGCGATGGGTGGCATGGCTGCGCAGATCCCCATCAAGAACGATCCTGAAGCCAACGAGAAGGCGCTCGAGAAGGTGCGCCAGGACAAGTTACGTGAAGTCAAGGCGGGCCACGACGGTACTTGGGTGGCTCATCCAGGCCTGGTGCCCGTGGCGAAGGAAATCTTCGACCGTTATATGCCGCAGCCCAATCAGATTTCCGAGAAACGCGAGGAGGTCCGCATTTCGCGGCAGGATCTTCTCAAGGTCCCTGCGGGAGATATCACTGAACCAGGTCTGCACTTGAATATTGATGTTGGCATTCAGTATCTTGAATCGTGGCTACGCGGAAACGGCTGTGTACCTATCTATAACTTGATGGAAGACGCCGCCACAGCCGAGATATCCCGTGCGCAGGTCTGGCAGTGGCTGCACCACCACGCGCGGCTGAGCAACGGCCGCGACATTACGCGCGAGTTAGTGACTCAGGCAATCAGCAAAGAGGTGGGTAAACTCAAAGCCGACTCCAGCCCAAGTAAGTTCGACTTAGCCGCAGAGTTATTCGAGAGAATGATGACGGGCGGTGATTTTCCCGACTTTATGACGCTCACCGCTTACGACTACTTAGACTAAGTTACGGCTGTCCGCCCGCCAACGATTCGAGAAATGTGATAGGTAGAGGCCAGTGTCCAAGCACTTGCCGTCCCGACTGCTGAAACAGTCCTGCGGTGAGTACTCCACTCAAGTCTTTAGCATCGGGCTTTTGATGCTCATGCTCCATCATTTCTTTGACGAGGGAAGTGGCGTGCTGCAATTGCCCGGCCAGCGCCGCGGCGTCTGCCGAAGTGCGGCAAGTCACCAACAGCCGAACTTCTAATTGC
>JASHOO010000001.1 GCA_030041035.1 Bryobacteraceae bacterium
GTCACTTGGTGCAGGCTTCGGGATTCATGCTGCCGATTCGTTCCGGTGCGTTTCCTTGCGTGCTCTGCTCTCAGGTGATTGAGCACGTGCCCAAGGGATCGCCCATCCTGGAAGAGCTGATCCGCACCCTGGCGCCCGGGGGCCGACTGGTTCTGGGAACGCCCGACTATGCCAACTGGGAGTGGATTTTAACTGAAAAACTATATAAATTCTTCGCCCCTAATGCATATGCGGATGAGCATATCGCTCACTACACGCGGCAGGAACTGATTGACCACTTTCAGCAGCGTGGCTTTATGCTTGAAGCGACACGGTACATTCTCCAGGGCGAATTGATCCTCGCATTCCGAAAAGGCAAGGTGCCGTAATGGCTGGCGCCGAGACCAGCACCGTAGCCCCGGCCTCCCCACAGTCTCCGCAGACTTCCGCTATGTGGGGTGGGCCATTTCGCTATTTGTTATCCGCTTCCGCTTTCCTACTGGTGATTTGGTCGTTCGCCGTGCCCGTATTTGAAGCGCCGGACGAACGCGCCCACTGGGAAGTCGCCCGCTACCTCAATCAGCACCACCGGTTTCCTTTCTACGACGCCAACTTCGTGGAGGCCAATCAGCCGCCTTTGTACTATGTGTTGATCGCACCCTTCGCTCAAGCGACCGAGTGGCCCCCTTCCGCATTGTTTACCGATCCCCAGGGCAAATCCCAACCCATCTATCCTCCTAAGCTCTGGGTCAATAACGATAGGAATTTTCATAAATTCTGGCCGATCCGGACGGCTAGGCTGGTGACCATCCTCTTCTCGATCCTCGCCGTGGCCTTCTGCTATGTGTCTGGCGTCGAACTGACAGGGCGGGCTGCCACGGGACTGCTGGCCGCCGGGCTAATGGCTTTCCTGCCCCAGTTCACGTACCGCGGCATGAACGTGAGCAATGATGCCTTGGTGACAACGGCTTCCGCCATCGCCCTATATGCAATCGTCCGCATCATGAAACGGGGGTACACGCGCCGCATGGCTCTGGTGACGGCCGTCCTTATCGCACTGGCGTTTTTGTCGAAAGTGAACGCAATCGCCATAGCCTGCACATTTGGGTTGGTCATCATCTCGGAACAGTCACCCTGGGTGACCCGCCTGCGGCGGCTGAGTGTACTGGCGGTATCGCTTGCGGTCGTTCTTCCCTGGCTGATCCGGAACCGCATGATGTACGGCGATGTTCTTGCCTCTAAACAAATGTTCATAGCGGTGCCCGGCCTCATCGATCAAAAATCGATCACGTCGCCGTTTTTCTTGACCATCTTCCCAGGGGCGATCTGGAGGTCTTTTATCGGTGGGTTCGGGGGGAGACTCGGTTTGTATCTGCCGGAGCCGGTTTACCGGTGTTTTGGAATCCTTGCTGGAGCAGCCGCGGTGGGCCTGATATTGTGCCTATTCCAGAAGCCTGCTACACGCCGGCCCATTTTGATCCTGTTGGTGGCGCCGCTGATCGTGTTCGCTCTCACGGTTCAACTCAATTTGACCTTCACGCAACCGCAGGGGCGGTATCTCTTCCCGGCGCTATCCGCCATTACCATTCTGACCGCCATGGGCCTGGAATCTCTGCCGCTGTGGCGTCCGTCTTACACCGCCATCGTGATTACTTTTTTGGCAGTTCTCAATATCGCCGTTCTTTGCGCGCTCATCATTCCTACGTATTGGAAACCGGAACTGCGGCGCCCCATGGTCCCGGATACGATTGTCTCCGATGTGATGATGTGGCGTTTCGCTGGGCCGCTACACGATGGCGATTCTTTCGTACAAAGCTTTGTTGCGCATGCCAATTATCTTTCGCGAGTCGAAGTGGAGGTCGCGACCTACACTAAAAACATTCCTTCGGGGTGGATCAAAATCCGGCTGTTCGAACGCACTGGAGACCGCGAGGTAGCTTCCCACCGCATCCCGCTACCAAGCGTGAAAGACAATTCGTTCGTAGCACTGGACTTTCCTCCGATTCAGGATTCTAAGAGCAAAACCTATTTGATCGTTCTCGAAGCAGATCAGGTACCGCCAGGCCATGCCGTTACGGTCTGGCTGAGCGATGGCGATGTCTACCCGGAAGGTGAGTGCCGATTGAACGGGCGCGATCTGCAGGCGGATACCTCTTTTCGGACGTATTTCTCCCCCGGAGCCGCGCTCTTAGAGCAGTCCCACCGTGACGTAAAATAGTAGCCCGCACCCTTGCTACTGCTTTCCGCGTTGAGGTGTCTGTGGTGGAGGACAATCGCAAATCCGCCATACGACGTTCAGAACGAGCCCCGGAGGATCACTAGGGGGGTTCCGTTCCTATTCCACGCGCATCATTCTGTCCAGCGTCAGGATATTCAACATGAGTTGGCGGAGTGGATGATAGTTGTCCTGGCGGCCCACGTGAGGCTGGAGGGTCATCCGGCGATCGGCGAAAAGCATGTACCCTGCGGGGTAACCACGCTCCTTTTGCCAGAACTTCTCCTTGACAACCTGGTACGCCATTCCGTAACACTCCGCAGCCCAGGCTGCCCCGGTTCGCTCCAGCACGCTTAGAGCGGCCACGAGCATTTCATTCTGGCACCACAGGCACTTCATGTATTCGTACTCGCCCGTAAAGTGCAATTGCTGGTGAGTCCCCGGCGGGGTCTCCACTGGCCACTCGTAGGAGGGATGATCCACGTTGATCCACTGTGACAGTCCTCCGTAGATGTAGTCCCATCCGGCATTGAGATGTTGACGGATGCGCTGGGCGCAGGTTCTCCACAGCGCCTCATCATGGCGGCGGTTTGCTTCGTCCATCACCATCCACAGCGCCTCGACGGAGTGGCCGAAGCGCACCTTCTGGGCTTCCTCTTTCGGTCGGGTGAAATCGAAATACAACATTTCCGTGTTCAGGCCGATGTCGGGGTTGTAGTGCCGGTTCATGATCGCGTCCACGGCTTGGTCCGCGATCGTGGCAACTTGTGGATCGTCCCACCGCGCTAGCATCTGGGTCGATATCCTGAGATTCAGAAACCACAGCCCCTGCGGCCGTATGGCACGTGTGCTACCCCACAAATAGGGGAAGTCCGCTCCCCGGTACCGAAACGCCGGACTATCGAAGTCCCGGAAGAGCTTCTTCAACATGGCCGCTGCGGCGTCGTGGGATGACTCATCACCGCTGGCAGCTGCGTACTCCTGGAGCCCTTCAGCCAGGTGGTAGATTCCCTCGGTGTCGCCGCTGAAAGGTCTGAGCACCTTGCCTTCGCGTGAGAACTGTTCCGCCCACCACCCGTCTTTTTGGCGCGCGTACCGGAGTACAAATTCCTTGGTTTTTCGCGCCACTTCCAGAAATGTGGGGTTTTTGCCGAAGCGGTTGTAGAGGAAGCTGTAAACCCAGATGGCACGTCCCAGAAACCAAAGATTTTTGCCGGTATCGAGCAGTGTGCCGTCGTAGTCCAGACTACACATCGGGCCGCCAAATTCGTGGTCGATTCCGTGTTTGTCCCAGAAGGGCAGAAGAACCTGGAAGAGTTGATCGAACAGTGTTCGCCGCAACTCCGCAAGGCTCATGCCCGCCAAGCGTAATTCGCCATTCGCGGCCACATTCGTCGTTAATCCGCCTGCACTCTGAGCGCTTCCCAGACTCGACATTCCAATTCCCACTAACCCTGGTGCTGTCAATGCGAGAAACGCACGTCTTCTCATTTTCTCGATGGCCTCGCTTTTCTATTAGGAATACCTCACTAACCGGCCGAACGAGATCGGGCGCATCGACCGGTAAGGGCGGCAACGCGTCGGCGCGGAACATCAGCCGAAGAAGCAGGGCGGCCACAACGAAGACACTCGCAACCGAGGTGCGCTCCGCGAAACGGTCTTGTTAGGCCTGTTGTCCGTCTTTTTGCGCCGCGTTGTACAGCGCTCGAATGTATCCCATGCTGTAGGACCAGGCGGATTGTTGCCCAACCGACATCGGCGGGACGTGATCGGCTATCAGATTGCCGCGAAAATCAACGTCCACGAGCGTCCTCATTACTTTCCACATGTCTGTGTAGCCATCGTCAATAAAGGTTTCGACGAAATCCGGGATGGGAGCGGTCACGTTACGGAAGTGAATCTTCCAGAGCTTGCCCATCTTGGCGAAGGCACGCGCCGCTTCGAAAACGTCCTTTCCGGTGTATTTTCCTCCCTCCATCCACGTCCCACAGCACAAGCAAACGCCGATGTTCGGGGAATTGGCGATCTCCAGGGCGCGGACATATCCGTCGAAGGTACCGAATATGTGGCGCGGGATTCCGCCTAGTTCCGGAACCGGTGGATCATCGGGATGGATTCCGATGCGCACGCCTGCTTCTTCGGCAACGGGAGCAATCTGACGAATGAAGTAGGTGTAGTTGTCCCAGAGTTCCTCTTTCGAGTACCTGCGTCCATGCGTCAATGGCCCTTCATAGACCTTGCCGTTCCAATATCCCTTGGCGTTGGCAAGATGGAACGAGCGCGATTCGGCGCCGCCGCGCGTGGTTTCGGGCTTGCTCGACCAGATGCCGTTGGCCATGTGCGCGTAGGTAATGTAGCCGATGCCGGCCTTGCCCGTGTCCCGAATGTACTGTTTGAGCCACTCGATCTTCTGGTCGCGTCCTGGCAAGTTCAGGGTGATCTCCTCTATGTTGCGGTTCTCGTTGTTGGGAATATTCCAAACCTTCAGACCGGCCGATTCGACGCGCTTCTTGATTGCGAGAAAGTTCTCGAGTGTTGCGCGACCGTTTCCGGTTTGGACATTGAGGTATTCCACACCCATCTGTTTGATCCAGGCCAGGTCCTGGTCGCTCACGGTTTCGTCGACTTGCATCGAAATCTTGATCCCAGGCGATAGTGGATCCAGTGGTTTGGCTATCCCAAGTGGCGCCAAAGCGAATGCAGCGGTTGCTGCAGCGAAATCTCGTCGTGTTAGGTCCATGGCAAACATTCCTGGCGAACGATGATATACCGCGATCTGGTCCACAGCAATTCGAGCCGCCGCGGAATAGGACGGGAGCGCGTGACGCCTCAGCGAACTGGCGGCGCCGGTTCGGGAGCTAGGTGGCGTAGCGGACATCGGAAAGAGGGGAACTCGCGGAACTGTTCTTCAGAATCAGTAAGTTAGAGTGGAACCAATTGGTGGAACTGCCGCGGAACCCGCGGAACTCTTTGCGGCACACCAATCCCCGGCCGAGAAGATGAACGATTGTCGATGGCCAAAGCCGGTGCTGGTGGGCGAGTTTGAGTTCGTGGAGTGGACGGCCGCCAGTCACCTGCGGCATTCGAGGTTTATGAGGCTGAGGGAGGATAAGGAGCCGGGCCATGCAGCGCGGGAGGCGAACTAAAACGTCCTCGTGGGAGAACCGCGGAATTCCAGACCGATCAGAAACTTCGATTTCCGCGCATCACAATGCCGGACAGTTGCGTGTCCCATCAGTTGCAGTTCCTTGCACTGAGAGGAAACCAGCGCGCCCACGGCGATCGGCGCCGGTGACAGAACTTCGGCTCCGGC
>JASHOO010000643.1 GCA_030041035.1 Bryobacteraceae bacterium
ATGCGGGAAATCCGCACGTCCAGTTCGATGAGGGGGCGCAGGAAACGTGCGACAGCGCAACGCGCCTGTGCCCTACTCTACCACAGCCCTTGGTTATTCTTAGTCGGCATCGAGTACTTGCAATTACTGCTGGACAAGATGACGGGAGGGCTGGTCCCGGTCTCGTATCTGCTGTTCGGCATGGTTGGCTCGGTAGGCGTGGTTTGTAACGTGGTGCTGGCCATTCTGCTGGTGCAATTCGCCCATGCAGGCTTCCGCGAAGCACAGCTGATCGGGGCGCTGATCACCGCGATCAACTTCCTGTTGAACAATCAAGTCACTTTTCGTTTTCGCGCGGCTGCGGGGTATGCGGCTGCTGCTGGGCCTGAGCCTCTTCTATGTTTGCTGCTCGATTGGGCTGCTGGCGCAAGTTTCGCTGGCATCTTCGCCGCACCGTGTGGGGGTGAACTGGATCGTAGCGACGCTGGCGGGTGTGCTGGTGGGTTCGGTTTTGGAACTACCTACGATGGCGTTTTTGCTGATCTGGCACATCAGGCGGCGCCGCACCGACCGTCTGCAATTTGCCTACGCGGAGCCGGGCTGGCTTCAAGAACCCCCAAGAGTCAAACCACCTGGGTCTTTCCCGCGGTTAGGAGCGGAGGCTGCGGCGTAGCTAATAATCGAGAAAACCTGGGTGACTACCGGAGAGGCGACGGGCGCGCAGGCCGCTGGAGCAGAGCTGCTTTGCGGGAGCGTCCGCGGTCTGTACCGCCCCACGAGGGCGAGTCATCACCGGGAACCTGCTTCAAATGCGCGGTGAGAGCGCTGAGGGTTGGATACTTGAAAAGGTCGGTGAGCAGAATCTCGCGGTGGAGCGTTTTTTGAAGCTCCAGGGCGACTTGCGCCATCGTCATGGAATTCGCCCCCACATCGAAAAAATTATCGTGAGGGCTCATCGCTTCGATTCCCGCTTCTTTGAATATACGGGCGACTGTCTCCTCCAGGTTCGCGGTTGAAGGAGCAGCCGCCGCCGGAACAGGGAGGGCCGCCAGGGCATTTCTATCGATTTTTTGATTTGGGGTCTGCGGCAGAGCGTCCGTGATCACAAAAGCCGAAGGCACCATGTGCTCCGGGAGCCATTGCTGTGCGTAAGCGCGGAGCTGAACGGCCGTGACGGGTCGTGCACCGGTCACGAGCCAGGCCACGAGCTTCTTCTCGCCGGGCACGTCTTCACGCGGCACTACGGCAACCGCTTGCACATCCGGGTGCCGGCCCAGCACGGCTTCGATCTCCTCCGGTTCGATGCGGAATCCCAGGATCTTGACCTGATTGTCGATTCTCCCCAGAAACTCGAGGTCGCCATCGGGCCGGCAGCGCGCGAGGTCTCCAGTGCGATATATGCGGTGGGAGGAATCGGGGCGGAAGGGGTCGGGCAGAAACCGTTCAGCGGTGAGCTCAGGCCGGTTGAGATATCCGCGGGCGACGCCGTCGCCGCCAATGAAAATCTCGCCGGGTGTGCCCGGCAGCACAGGGTTGAGATGCGCATCGAGAAGATAGATCTGCGTGTTCACAATCGGCTGCCCGATGGGAATTAATGGTTCATCCCGGGCGATGCGATGTGCGGCCGACCATACGGTGGTTTCCGTGGGACCGTACAAGTTGAAAATGTCCCCGGCCACGGTTTGGCGCAGTTGGGTCACGAGCCCTGACGGCAGCAATTCGCCGCCGAGCATCAGCTTTTGCAAACCTCCGAGCGACTGCCATGCTTCCTGGTTCGAGATCATGAGACGGGCCATAGAAGGTGTGCACTGAAGATGGGTGACGTGGTGATTTCGGATTTGCGAGGCAATGGAGTAGTTTCCGCGGGGAGCCAGTCTCTCCGATTCAGCCTGCAAAACCACGGTGAAGCCGCGCGCCAGGGTCCAGAACAGTTCCAGCGCCGAGATATCGAAAGAAACACTGGTCACAGCCAGCCATACGCCGGGCTGCGGGCCGATGACCTGATCCATGCCGGCAAAGAAATTGGTCACATGCCGGTGTTCCACCATGACGCCTTTCGGTTTTCCGGTGGAACCGGAGGTGTAAATCACATATGCGAGATTGTGTCCTTCAACGGGCACCGGCGGGAGCGCTTCGAGCGCGGGACCGCTTGAGACCGACCGGAAGGTCACGTCGCGCGCGGCCGCGCCGGAAAACCGCGCGGCCAGATGTTCCTCGGTCACCAAGATCGGGGCCTGGGAATCGGCAAGCATGAATGCCAGGCGTTCAGAAGGAAAGCTGGGGTCCAAGGGAAGATAGGCGGCACCGGATTTCAAAATTGCCAGCAACCCCACGATCATCTCCAAAGAACGTTCCGCGCAGAGCGCCACAATGCCATCCGGGACGGCGCCCGACTTGCGCAAGTGCGCAGCCAGCCGGTCAGCTCTTTCGTTCAACTCTTGATATGTGAGCTGCTGCCCATGGAACGTAACGGCTGTAGCATCGGGAGTGCGCACAGTCTGCTCTTCGAATAGCTGGTGAATGCAAGCGCCGCTCGCGCGACCGGTTTGTGTCGGATTTGGCCCAATTGGGCCACGACCCGCCCGCGGAAGCGGTTCGTCGCCGGGCGTCAGCTTTTGCAGACCTAAGGATCCTAACACCAAAGACATGAAGCATCAAAGCGTCGACCAATACGGTTGCGCAAGAAAGGCACTATTAAGGCAGGCATGTTCTCGGGCTCTCCGCATGGTGAGATTCTTGGCGCTCTAAAAACTCATAATACATGATGCTTCGCTCCACTGCGAGGGCTTTAGAGGTTGCGTGTGATTTTGCGCTTGGGGAACGGGAGAGCGAGCGCCGTCGTTCGTGGGTGACGTCGCTGCTCGCGATCAGCGTGACACTTCGCCTCATGCAGACTGTACAGATCAGCGGGGAGGGACGCCACACACGAAGGCGACTTGGTCGTAAACATAGCTGAGCAGAAGCGCTGCATGTTTGAAGCGAGACCCAACCAGCACGCGAGAAGCCGGGCGAACAGCGAACGCCGGAACGGGACAGCCAGACTGCATTCAGTCACTGTTCTCGGCCTTTACCAAGAAAAGCACGAGAGCACGGTTGTCAAGGTGAGCAGAGGCCGATCGCACGCAGCGAACCGGCTGAACTCGAATCCGAACTTTCGGGCGCATGTCCATCTTATGCGACCATGCCTCCAGCAAATCTGCCCTGAAAAAACTACGTGATAAAAATTACGCGTTTTCGAGAACGACTTCGGATTGTTGCTTAATGCTCATAATTATGGAGAATGGCACTTAAATTGCTAGCGCAAGAGTCCCTTTACGGGTGGACGATCTCAGGGTAAGCAGGCGTCAACCCTATATACGGGACGTCCTCAAGCGGTTGTTCTGCGCCATCCCTCAACTAGTTTAATAGTGCAGCGGAGTTGCGTACAAACACAAGACCACCGCAGCTTCGGTGGCGCTAATCGTATGCGACCTTGGGCTCGGTTTCTTCACAAAACGCCTGTTTTGGCTAGTTTTTGTTGAAGCGGAGCCGCTTAGCAACACGGTATGGGCCCCTAAGATTAGTAAACGGCATATCCGATATAAGTACGGGTGAACAGTATACGCCCTACCAAGGGCAATCTTGCTTCAAAGCACCGAATAACCATAAAGAGAATAATACACAAGGGATTTCGGACGGGCGGCTAATATGACAAAGCTATTACAGCCTATTCGGGCGCAATATTTGAAAATCTTTCTTTTTTTATGTATTGCGGCCGCGATCGCGGATCGCGCGGGCGCACAGACGCCCTCCCTTTCCCTATCCGGCGGCTCGGGTGCTCCGGGCGCGAGTGTTACACTCACTGTCAGCCTGAGTTCCAACGGGGGCACTCAGCCAGCATCGCTCGAATGGGAATTCAGCTACTCTAGCACCGATTTAAGCCCCGCCTCAGGGACTTACTACTCGACGGGATCGGCCGCAAGTGCGGCTGGGAAATCGGCGTCCTGTAACACGGTGTCAGCCGGTGATATCGTGTGTGTCGTCGCGGGCGTCAATACGAACGCGATTGGGGATGGTGCTGTCGCCTCCGTTACATTCCAGATCGCCACCGGTACGACAGATACATCGACGCCGGTCTCCTTAGTGGATCTGTCCGCGTCCGATCCGAGCGGAAACCCAATTACCATCACCGGTAGCGGCGCGACAGTTACCATCAATCAGCCGGCCCCAACTCCCGTGCCGACGAATCTGACCTGCAGCCCGGCGAGCGTGACGGCTCCGGCGACGGCGAGCTGCACCGTGACCGTGAACGTAGCGCCCACGAGTAACACCAGCGTGGCGCTATCGAGCAGCAGTGCTTCAGCTTCTGTGCCGGCATCGGTGACGGTCAACTCGGGCTCGACCACGGCCAGCTTCACGCTGACACCATCGGCAGTGAGCTCCAGCACCACAGCCGTAATCACAGCGACGTTGAATAGCAGCTCTCAGACGTTCTCGGAGACACTACTGCCGCCAGCACCGGTGCCGACGAACCTGACCTGCAGCCCGGCGAGCGTGA
>JASHOO010000644.1 GCA_030041035.1 Bryobacteraceae bacterium
CACCGTCACATCGGCATGATGCAGAAGTCGATCGAGCAGCGTCGCAATACAGGTAGCATTGGGGAAGACCTCATTCCACTCTTTAAACGGTCGATTGGTTGTAACAATGACACTCTTGTGTTCGTAACGCCGGTTGATGACTTCATAGAGTAAGTCGGCGGCCTTGTCGTCGAAGGAGAGGTACCCAACCTCATCGAGGCACAACAAGCCCACGCTGGCATACCAGCGCAGTTTGCGATGACGCCCTTCCGGGGTTTGACGGTGCAGTTCTTCCAGCAGTGCTGGCGCGGAACGGAACGCTACCGAACTGCCGGTCATCACGGCGGCATGCCCGATATTTTTGGCGATCATGGTCTTGCCCAAGCCGTTGGTTCCTACCAGGACCAGGTTGCGGCCCTCTTGCAGAAAGTCCAGTGTCAGCGCGCGCTCGATGACATCACGTTCGATCTTGGTGGGCCATGTCCAATCGAAATCGGCCATGGGTTTGAATTTCTTGATGCCGGAGAGCCGAAGGCGGCGCTCCAGGCTGCGGTGGGAGCGCTCGGCGGATTCCGACTGGACCAGTTGTTCGAGGATCTGACGCGGCGACCACCCAATTTTGGTCGCGCGCGCCAGGAAGTCGTCCAGGTTCGCTGCCAGGGAGCGCAAGCCGATCTGCTGGAGCTGGGCCGACAGACTATTGGTCGGAATCGTCGTCGCGGTTACGGGCAAGTTCATCATAGGTCTCTAAATCGTGAGGCCGGACCTCAATGGATTGGGCCTCGGGATGACGGCTGAGGTCGACGGCCAGCCGCGGCGTGGTGTGCTGCTGCCGACGTAACAAAAAAGCCACTGAAGAGGCGCGGGGCGTGTTTCTCTCCAGCGCTTCCCGGATGGCGTTTCGTAAGGTGGCGGCGCCATACAGATCCAGCAGTTTGAGGAGCTGGGCGGTTTGGCTGCCGGCCGACTCTCCCTGGGAGAAGGCCAGATCCAACAGGGTTTTGCTCTCCGGCACCTGTTGCGCCAAGCGACCGCCAGGAGTGGCATCGAAAGCTTTGCGCTTGACCTTCAGCAAGGCTTCCTGATGCGCCGGTTGCAGGATCTCCTGGTGGCGATCGTAGGAGCGATGATGGCGGGCGATTTCGGCGGCGCCATGCAGAATCCGTACCAGCGTGTCGGAAGCGACCAACGTCAGCGGCCGGCCCACAGCCTCGGGCGGGATGGAGTAGTCGTTGAGATCAAAACGCACATAGATGGTTTTCGCCGACCGGACGGGAACGATCAGATCGGTGCTGAAAGGATGCAGCGGATGCGGCAGCAGGCGCAGCTGCTCTTCGGCAAAAACCTGCGCCACGGTGCGGCTGTCGTCCCCTGGCCACGCTCTCTGGTGCGCCACCTGATCCCGCCACAGAAGCGCTTGACGATTGCATTCCGCCAGGGTGGTGAAGGCACGGCCGGCCCAGTACGAATCGCGGACGTACCGAATGGCGCGCTCCACGCGGCCCTTCTGGTTACCGGCGCGGACCTGGCAGGGACGCGCGATGAAATGGTAATGCGCGCAGAGTTCGAGCAACCGTGGGTTGAAGTGAATCTCGTTGCCACGGCGCTCCAATACTGCGCTGCGGAGATTGTCGTAGAGAATCACACGGGGCTGGCCGCCCCAGTCCTGGAAGGCGTGGACATGGCCACGCAGAAAGTTCTCCATCGTCTGATCAAAGAAGAACTCCAGATACAGCGCTCGGGAGTATGACAGGGTGATCACGAAGCAGGACAGCGCCCTTTTGGCGCGGCCCACTGCAACATTACCGAAGTGGGCCCAGTCGACTTGCGCCTGCTCGGCAGGGAAAGTGTGCAGATGCAGGAACGCTTCGCGCACCGGCGGACGCAGCCGGGCTACAGCGCGCCGCAACTGCACGACGCTGCCCGCGTAGCCACGATCCCGAATCATCTGGTAGATGCGCGTAGCACGCAGCCGGGGATGCTGGTCCAGGGTCTGGCGCACGAACGCCACGTAAGGATCGAGGATCGACGGACGCAGTTCCTGGCCGCGATGGAAGCGGTCGGACACAATGGCTTTGCGGACGGCATCGGGGTGAATGCCCAGTTCGCGCGCGATGGTGCCAATCTTCCAATGCTCGGCGTAAAAATAACGGCGAATCTCGACGTGCGTTTCTGGTGGAATCATCGTTTTCGGAATCCGGATCGTGGCATTCGCGGGAACGGGTCAACAAAACAGCCCCTCCGCCCGCAGATGATGCAGCACAACAGGCGTACCGGCTGATTGGCAGGCCAGCTCTCGACTATCCGCCTTGCCCCTGGCGTCCCACATCCGCATGATGCCGGAGAAATGATCGACACGGAACCTTGATCCGTCACGCGTGCCTGCGCCTGGCGGCGCCGATACTCGCGCTGCCGGTCGCGATGGTCGAGCCGGCCTTCCGCGCTGCGTTGGTGGCGGCAGTTGGCGCTGCGCCGCTGCCGGAGCCGTGCTGCGCTCCGACAGGCGACACTACAATAGCGCTGTCCACGATCACAGTGCTGACAGATCCAGAACACCGCGTGGCATCCGCTGCCACGGCAAACCCGCTGACGGAGAATTACTTCGCCATGAATCGCCAATGCCCGCCGTTCGCGGGCTGGACAACGGGCAACGGATCATGGCAGGTTAGAACCAGCTTCGATGCGTGGTGACCTGTTGAGGGTTGCCAAGCAGGGACCCAACCGGTTGCACGGTTGGGTCCCAACTCCCTCCCGCCTAAACGGACGAGCTTAATCCTCTGCGAGCTGCGATGATGATTGGGCGGACGATTGCGCCTGCGGCGCAGATGATGTCGCCCTACTCCGGCACGAGTTCAGAAAACGACGATTTCAGATGATTGATGACATCCTTCGGCTCCCAACCACTCTTCACCTTGATCTGCCACTTCAAAGCTGAGAGTTGCTCCTGAAGTGCTACACTGTCGGTACCTGTTTTCCATTCCGCAGATTTTATGTGTAGTTCGTTCTCTGTCCCGTTCTTCAGCAGTATCCGCAATTTCGATTTGAATGTGATTGCTGGATCTGCACCACGTGCAATTTGAATGTTGTGTATTCTGATCTGGCTCAGCGATTCGCTAAGTTCATAGTGACGTACCACTCGTTCCGCGAACGCCAGAAAATCTT
>JASHOO010000645.1 GCA_030041035.1 Bryobacteraceae bacterium
ATTCATCGCTGATGGCAAGGCCGATGCGCCTCTTGCCGAGATCGAGCGCCAGAACGCGGCCGGTCGGAGTCATGCGCGAGAGGGAGAGCTCCGCGCTTTGTTCGGATTGTGCGACATCTGCGATTTCATTATAGGCGGCAGCATGGTAGATTCGAAGAAAGAGCTGTCGAGTACCTCCCGTGGCGATCCTCACGCGACCTTGGAAAGGCCTTGAACCGCTGAAGTCCGCGGAGTTGCGCTTCTCCGCGAGTCCCGTGATCGCGCTGGGCGTGACGGTGGCGCTGCTTTACTGGGCGCGCGTATTCTTCATCACCATCACGATCGCCGTCATCATCGCGTTCATTTTGGAGCCGTTCGTGGGGCTGCTGATGCGCATCCGTCTGCCGCGCAGCGTGGCGAGTTTCGTCGTGTGCAGCGCCGGTCTGATGCTGCTGTACCTGATCGGGCTGGGCGCCTACACGCAGATGACGGGGCTGTGGGAAGAGCTGCCGAAGTTCAGCCAGCGGATCACGGATGTGGTGGACAACGGCCGGCACAAGATCGACGAACTGGAAACGAAGACCTACGGCATGATCTTCCCGCAGAAGAAGCCGCAACCACAGCCGGCGCCTCCGCCGGCGCCGAGCAAGCGGAGCCGGCGCAATGCGGAGCCGCCGGCCTCCATGCTGATGACGCCCGGGGTGATTCCGGAAGTGCGCATACACGAAGAGCAGAAACCGCTCTCGGATCTGCTCTACGAGCGCATAGGATCGCTGTATCAGATCCTGCTGATGGCCTCGTTCGTACCGTTCCTGGTTTACTTCATGCTGAGCTGGCGCGACCACATGCACCGCAGCTTTCTCCAGTTCTTTGAAGGCGAGGATCGTGTGGCGGCGGCGCGGAGCCTGCAAGGCATCGGCGACATGGTGCGCGGGTTCGTGGTGGGGAATTTCCTGCTGGGCGTGCTGCTGGCGGTCGTGAGCTCGCTGACCTTCTGGATGGTGCACCTGCCGTATCCGCTGCTGGCAGGTCCGGTGAGCGGTTTCCTGAGTTTGGTGCCGTACGTGGGGCTACCGCTGGCGCTGCTGCCGCCAATGATTGTCGCCATCGCGGGCGGAAATCCGCTGAGCAGCTTCCTGATCATCCTGTTTCTGATCGCGATGCTGCATCTGATCGCTTTGAACCTGCTGTATCCCAAGATTGTCGGCTCGCGTGTGCACCTGAATCCGCTGGCGGTGACGGTGGCGCTGATGGTGTGGGGATTTCTGTGGGACGCCGCGGGCCTGCTGCTGGCCATCCCGCTGACCGCCGGGATCAAGGCCGTGTGCGACAACGTCAAGGGCCTGAGGCCGTACGGCAGGTTTCTGGGAGATTGAAGGGGGAAGTCCGCCCTCCCGCCCGGTGTGTCACCATCTAAGGCTGGGATGCTGCCGTTCCACCTGGTCTATCACGAGCACTACGATCTTAACCTGGGCCATCACGTTTTCCCGTCGGAGAAGTTCCGGCTGATTCACGACCGGCTGCTGGCCGATAAATTTGCCGGGCCGGAGGATTTTTTGCGGCCGGAGCCGGCGCTGGATGCAGACCTGATGCTGGTGCACGAGCGCGGCTGGGTGCAGCGGCTGAAGACGGGAACGTTGAGCTACGAGGAGATTCTGCAACTCGAGATTCCGTATTCGCCGGAGATGGTACGGGGATTCTGGCTGGCGGCGGGCGGCACGACGCTGGCGGCGCGCATGGCGCTCGAGCAGGGCGTGAGCTACAACGTGGGCGGCGGATTTCATCACGCCTACGCCGATCATGGCGAAGGTTTTTGCGCGATCAACGACATCGCCGTGGCCATTCGCAAATTACAACAGGAGAACAAGATCACACGCGCCATGGTGGTGGATTGCGACAACCACCACGGCAATGGGACGGCAGCCATTTTCGCGAAAGATCCCTCGGTGTTCACGCTGTCGATTCATCAGTACAACAATTACCCGGCTTATAAACCGCCTTCATCGGTGGATGTGCACCTGAGCGACGGCGTGGGCGATGAAGAATACCTGGAGCGGCTGGGCGCGGCCTACCGGTTCCCGATTCATGGTTTTCACCCGGAGCTGGTGGTTTACGTCGCAGGCGCGGACCCATACCGCGAAGACCAACTCGGCGGTCTCGATCTGACGCTCGAAGGGCTGAAGCGGCGGGATGCGCTCGTGATGGAGACGGCGCTGCGCGAAGGAGCGGCGGTGGCGATTGTGCTGGCCGGCGGCTACGCGATCAATGTGCAGGACACCATCACCATTCACAGCAACACGGCCAAGGCGGCCAAGGAAGCGCTGGAGGCGGTGGGCTGGAAGAATTAGGGCACTTTTCACAAGCGGCGGCCGGACAAGCGGCGGCCGGACATATCCGGCGCCTACATCACCATTTTGCCGGCGAGTTTGCGGGGCTGGACGGTGCGGGGGTCGAGCAGGTGCGCGGGCTGAAATTTGGCCTTCGACCAGTGGGAATCCGCGTGGAAGGCGATCCCGACGAAATAGCCTTCGTCGCGCAGGTAGCAGGAGCGGACGTATCCGTGAAATTCCGCTTCCCCGCAGAGCAAGGTCACCTCCGAGTTTTCATCGACGGGAACCTCGGCCTGGACGCAGGCGCCGGAAGTCGAGATATTTTCGAGGACCACGGTTTCCTCGCGCCGGCGGCGTGCTTCGTCTGACCAGCGCAAGATCACCAGGTCGGAGCACAAGTAGCGGGGCTCGGCGCGCTTCTCCGGCACGGATCACCCGAGCGGCGCAGGGCGGATTGGATGCGGGACGGGCATCAGTAGGGAGGGCCGAGGCGGACGAACTCGAAACGGGCCGGATCGTGTTTCCGATGGATCAGTTGTTCCACGCACTGGTCGACGGTGTCGCCGATGGCTTCGATGCGCCGGAGGGGCAACGCCTCGGGCGTGTAAATCTCGAGCGCGATGAATTTTCCGACCAGGGCCAGGCGCTGTTCGAGCGTCAAACGTTCCGGGGCACGGCCGATGGCCTGCTGAGGGTCGCTGGCTGCGGATACGGGCATGGCCTCGGGAGAAAATTGTACCAAATGCCCCGACGCGGCGTTTCAACGTCAGGGAGGATATTCCGCATCCTGGCGCCCTGTGATGGCATCATGAGGTAGAAGGCGTGTATGGCGAAACCAGCTTTACTCACGGTTGACGATAACCCGGACGTGTTGCGCGCAGTGGAGCGCGACCTGCGCCGGCACTACAGTGACCGGTATCGCGTTCTGGCAGCCGATTCGGCCGCGGCCGGACTGGATCTGCTGCGCCGCGTGCAACAGCGGAATGAGACGGTAGCGCTGCTGCTGGTGGATTACCGCATGCCGCAAACCAACGGCCTCGAATTTCTCAGCGAGGCATTGAAGATCATGCCCGATGCGAAAAGGGTGTTGCTCACCGCGTATGCGGACACCGACGCAGCGATCCGGGCGATCAACGAGGTGAAGCTGAACCATTATCTGCTGAAGCCTTGGGATCCGCCGGAACAGAATCTGTATCCGGTGCTGGATGATCTGCTGGAGGATTGGCAATCGAGCTTCCGTCCTCCGTTTGAGGGGATTCGGGTGCTGGGGACGAGATGGTCGCCGCGGGCGTATGATCTGCGCGAATTTCTGACGCGCAATCGCGTGCCGTACCGCTGGATGGACGCGGAGGCGGCGGACCGCGATCCGGAAGTGCGGCGGGTGTTGGCGAGCTTAGAGCCGCGGGAATTGCAATTGCCCATGGTGCTATTTCCGGACGGGGAGCGGCTGCCGGCGCCGACGACGGCGCAGATCGCGGACAAGGTGGGTTTGCGGCGGAGAGCTGACAACAGCCTTTTCGACCTGGCGATAGTGGGTGGAGGTCCGGCGGGCCTGGCGGCGGGCGTGTATGGGGCGTCCGAAGGTTTGCGTACGGTGATCATTGAGCGCGAAGCGCCGGGTGGGCAGGCAGGGCTGAGCGCGAGGATTGAGAACTACCTGGGTTTCCCCTCGGGTTTGAGCGGTGCCGACCTGGCGTATCGCGCGGTAGCGCAAGCGCGCCGGTTCGGAGTGGAGATTCTGACGCCGCAGGAAGCCAGCGCGATTTGCATCGACAACTCATCGCGAGGCTTGAAGCTGAGTGACGGGTCGGAGCTGTCGTTTCGCTCGCTGATCCTCTCCATGGGCGTGCAATGGCGCAAGCTGGATGTTCCGGGTATGGACCGGCTGCAAGGCGCGGGCGTGTACTACGGCGCGGGTTCGACCGAGGCCTCAACCTGCGCGGGAGAGGATGTGTACATCGTGGGCGGCGCCAACTCGGCCGGGCAAGCCGCTATCAACTTCGCCAAATACGCGCGGCGGGTGATCCTGCTGATTCGCGGGGATTCGCTGGGGGCGTCGATGTCCAGGTATTTGATTGATGAGATTGAGCAGACGCCCAACATCCAGGTGGAATATGGCGCACAGGTTTCCGCCGTAGACGGCCAAGAACACCTGGAATCGATTACGATCACGTGCAGCGCCACCAAGACGGTGGAGACGGTGCCGGCATCGTCACTGTTCATCTTCATCGGCGCCGAGCCCCGAACCGACTGGCTGGACGGACTGGTGGACCGGGACAAGCGCGGATTCATCCTGACGGGGCCGGACCTGATGAAGGACGGAAAGCGGCCGCGAGGCTGGCCGCTCGATCGCGATCCAGGGCTGCTCGAAACCAGCATTCCGGGGGTTTTCGCGGTGGGGGATGTGCGCCATGGCTCGGTGAAGCGCGTGGCCTCGGGAGTGGGGGAAGGCTCGATTGCGATCCAGTTCGTGCATCAGTATCTGAACGAGGTGTGATGTGGAGCAAGTGATACTTTCCGAAGCCGCCGGAGCCGCCACCGAACTCGCCGGCGAATTGCGGAAGATCTCCGTCTTCGAGGATCTCCCGGACGACGACGTTCACTGGCTCGCCTCGCAAATGACTCTCATCACGCTGGAGCCGGGCGAGATATTTCTACGCGAAGGGTCGCCGGCAGACCGTTTGTTCGTGATTCTGGAAGGTGAATTTCGCGGGACGCGCGAGTCCGATGGCAGCGACCCCCGCGTGTTCATCGCCAAAGCGGGGCAGGTGACGGGGCTGCTTCCATTCTCGCGCCTGGGTTCGTTCCCTCTGACGACGCGCGCCATGGTGCACTCGCGTGTGGCTTCTCTGCCCAAGGCCTGTTTCCCGGAAATGCTGCAGCGCATGCCTATGCTGGCGCAGCGGCTGGTCGGCATCCTGGCCGACCGCATACGCGAAGTAACGCGCAACGAGCAGCAGCAGGAGAAGATGGCGGCTCTGGGGAAACTGTCGGCCGGGCTGGCACACGAGCTCAATAACCCGGCTTCGGCCGCGCGTCGCGCTGCCGAGAATCTCAGCGAAGCCATCAACGCGCTCCGGGAGGCGAATACGCGGCTTGACGCGCGGGAGCTTTCCACGGAGCAGCGGCTGCTGCTGTCGAAACTGGAAGGCGAGATTGTTGAGCATGAAGCGCCGGTGCTCGACCCGCTGGAGCGCAGCGACCGGGAAGACGAGATTGCAGGCTGGCTCGAAAAGCGTTCGGTGACTCACGCCGGACAGGTGGCCGCCAGCTTGATCGACGCCGGTTTTGAGTACGAGTGCCTGGAGCAGATCGCGGCGCACTTTCCAGGGGACGTGATCGAGGATGTGCTCACGCGGGTGTCCGCGTCACTGCTGGTAGGGAGGCTGGCCAAGGAGATCGAACACAGCACGGCGCGCATTTCCGATCTAGTCCGCGCCATCAAGCAGTATTCGCACATGGATCAGATGCCAGAGCAGGAGGTAGACATCCACGACGGCTTGGAAACCACGCTGCTCATCCTCAAGCACCAGCTCAAGCAGGGTGTTTCCGTCGTGCGCGAATACGATCGAACGCTGCCCAAAGTGTGCGCGCACCCGGGTGAACTGAACCAGGTATGGACGAACCTGATCGACAACGCCGTCGACGCCATGAAGGGCAAGGGTGAATTGAGAATCCGCACGGCGAGAGAGCCCCGTCAGGTGCTGGTCGAGATCGGCGATAACGGCCCGGGCATTCCGCAGGAGGTGCAGAATCGCATCTTCGAACCGTTCTTCACCACCAAGGGCGTGGGCGAAGGCCTCGGCTTGGGCCTGGATACGGTCTATCGCATCATTCGCAACCACCGCGGGGATGTGACCTTCAAGTCGTGCCCCGGCGATACGCGCTTCCAGGTGCGTTTGCCGATTCCTGGCCTCAACGGCGGGCAAGCTTGATGCGATGGCGGCTTACGCGGTAAGGATTCCTTCAACACCGCGGCGGCCAGCAGGACGGCGCAAACCAAGCCATCATCGATTCAGGTGCGCGCGGGCTGCTTAGTTGGATGTCGCGAACCGGTACACGGTGGTTGACGTGAAGCGCCTGCCGGGATTCAAAACCACGGACGGGAACTGCGGCTTGTTGGGCGAATCCGGAAAGTGCTGCGTCTCCATGCAAAACGCCGACCGGCGACCGTAAACCTTGCCGCCCTTGCCGTGGATTGTTCCATCGAGGAAGTTGCCCGTGTAGAACTGGAGCCCGGGCTGGGTGGTCAGAACCTCCATGACGCGGCCCGATGACGGCTCCACGATGCGGGCCGCCATATACAATCCGCCGCCCGTGCGATTCAGGACGAAGTTGTGATCATAGCCCCGGCCGAGCTCGATCTGCTCGTTGTCCGCGTTGATGTGCGCGCCAACGGCAGTCTCCGTGCGGAAATCCAGCGGCGTGCCGGCGACGCTGGCGAGCTCTCCGGTCGGAATCAAGGTTGCATCCACGGGTGTAAACCGGTCTGCATAGATCGTCGCCAGGTGCGAAAGAATGTCGCCGTGTCCCTCGCCTGCGAGGTTGAAATACGAGTGATTGCTGAGGTTGAGGACCGTCGGCTTATCGGTTGTGGCCAGGTAATCGATCCTGAGTTCGTTCTTGGCGGTGAGGGTGTAGGTGACGGTCACCGTAAGAGTGCCGGGATACCCTTCCTCGCCGTCCGCGCTGAGGTAAGCAAGCTGAATCGCGGGCACTCCGTTCGCCGAGGCATCCTTGGCGCGCCAGACACGCTTATCGAAACCTTTCAATCCGCCGTGCAAGGAATTTTTGCCGTCGTTCTGCGCCAGATGATATTCGTGGCCGTCGAGCGTGAAGCGGCCGTTGGCGATGCGATTGGCGTAACGTCCCACGAGCGCGCCGAAGTACGGGTCGTTGCCGAGGTACCCATCGAAATTGTCGAAACCCAGGACCACGTCGGCGAACTTCCCGGTGCGGTCCGGCACTTTCAAAGAAACCACCCGGCCGCCGTAGTTGGTGATGGCGACCTCCATCCCGTTCGCATTGGTCAGGACATAAAGATCAACGGGCTCGCCAGCTTTGGTTTTGCCAAACGCGCTCTTCTTTACGCCGGCTGCCTGAGTCATAGCTAGAAATATTAATCCCAATCCGACGGTGCACAACAGCCGCAGAATCATCGATTGTTCCTCACTTTTGCCCGTAATATGCTTTGGGCCCGTGCTTACGCTGAAAATGCTTGTCGCGCAGCGCATCCGATATCGCACCCGCTTCCGGATTAATCGTGAGCGCATGATACGCCAGGCACGCTATTTCTTCCAGCACCACCGCGTTGTGCGCTGCCTCGGCCGGCGTTCGGCCCCAGCAGAATGGCGCGTGGCCTGCGACCAGCACGCCCGGCTTGGCCATGGGATCCACGCCCTTAAAACGCCGCAGAATCACTTGCCCTGTGTTCCATTCGTAGCCGGATGCGATCTCATCGGGCTGCATAGCGTCGGTCACCGGGACCGGGCCATGAAAATAGTCGGCGTGCGTGGTGCCGAGGCAGGGAATCTCGCGGCCGGCCTGCGCCCAGGCAGTGGCGTAACGCGAATGCGTGTGCACGACGCCGCCGATCGCCGGAAACGCCTTGTAAAGCGCCAGGTGCGTGGGGAGATCGGAGGACGGCTTCAGGTTGCCTTCGACGATTTTGCCCTCGAAGTCGGTAATGACCAGATGCTCGGGCCGCAGCGTATCATAGGGCACGCCGCTGGGCTTGATCACCACGAGTCCCTCGGCGCGCGCGATGCCGCTGGCGTTACCGAACGTGTACAGCACCAGCCCGCGGCGAACCACTTCCAGGTTAGCCTCGCAGACTTCCGCGCGCAGCGCTTCCAGCCTCACGCGGACCTCCGCACCTCGGCCGCGATGCGCCGCAGCGCCGGCAGCACGCCGCCCATTTCAGTGGCATCCGCATTCTTCCGGCCCATCGTGAAGTAGAGCTGCCGGTAAATGGGAAACAGCTCCTGGTACACGGCGGCGCTCGGCGCATCCGGCTGAATCGTTTTGTAAGCCGGGCACAACGCGTCCTGCGCTTCTTCCACGGTGCGAAACGTTCCCGCCGCGAGAAATGCGAAAATCGCCGATCCCAGGCTGGTCACATCGCCCTGCGGGACGAGTATCGGTTTGCTGATCACATTGGCGTAGACGGCATTTAGCGTTTCGTTCTTCTGCGGGATTCCGCCGCCATTGATGATGCGGCTGACCGGCACGCCATACTCCTCCATGCGCTCGAGAATCACGCGCGTGTGAAAGGCCGTGCCCTCGATCGCCGCGAAAAGCTCATCCTGGGCGGTATGGGTGAGGCGCCAGCCCAGCGTGACGCCGCTCAACTCCGGATTCACCAGCACCGTGCGGTCCCCATTGTCCCATGTAAGCCGCAACAGTCCCGTCTCGCCGGCGCGGTAGCGTTCCAGGCCCTCGGACAAGGCACTCACCGTCGAGTTTGCGCGCCGCGCGATGGCATCAAAGATATCGCCGGTCGCCGAGAGCCCCGCCTCGATTCCCGTGTATCCGGGGTGGACGGAGCCCGGCACCACACCGCAGACTCCCGGCACGAGCGTTGCCTGCTCGCTGATCGCCATAATGCACGTCGACGTTCCGATCACGTTGACCACGTCGCCCAGCCGCACTCCCGCGCCGATCGCATCCCA
>JASHOO010000646.1 GCA_030041035.1 Bryobacteraceae bacterium
AATGATGGAAGAACAATTGGAACGGCCCACAGAACGCGACGCCGCGCTCGAAAAACTCCAGGACGTGCTGGCACGTGTCAAAACCGAAGTGGCCAAGGTGATCATCGGCCAGCACAGCGCCATTGAGCAGGCCCTCATCGTCATCTTCACGCGTCAGCATGCGCTCATCGAAGGCGTGCCCGGTGTCGCCAAGACGCTGCTCACACGCACTCTCGCCCATGTGCTCGGATGCGAATTCGCGCGCATCCAATTCACGCCCGACCTCATGCCCGCCGATATCACCGGCACCAACGTCTTCAACTTGCAACGCAACGAATTCACCCTCATCCGCGGGCCGGTCTTCACCAGCTTTTTGCTCGCCGACGAAATCAATCGCGCCCCTGCCAAAACGCAATCGGCTCTCTTGCAGGCCATGCAGGAACGCTGCGTCACCATCGACCGCGAAACCTACGCGCTCTCTCCCAATTTCACCGTCTTCGCCACGCAAAATCCCATCGAATCCGAAGGCACTTATCCACTGCCCGAAGCGCAAAAAGACCGCTTCATGTTCAAGATCACCATGCCCTGGCCGGAGCGTGATGATGAGCTGGATCTCGCCCGCCGCACTCTCGGCGCCGATTCGCCCGAAGCCATGCTCGCCCGCGGCGCGGTTCAACCCGTCCTCCGCGTGGAGGAACTCGCGCCCTTACGCCGGGCTCTGGAACAAATCACCGTGCGCGAGGAGATGGTCGCCTATGTTGTCGATGTCATTCGCCGCACTCGAACGCATGAAAGTGTGTTGATCGGCGGCGGCCCGCGCGCTACGCAAGCGCTCCTGCTCGCCGGCCGTGCCTACGCCGCCGTCTCCGGCCGCGATTTCATTACGCCCGACGACATCCACGCCGTCGCGCTTCCCGTGCTCGGCCACCGGCTGATTCTCCGGCCCGAGTTCGAAATCGAAGGTATCGGCGTGAATGAAGTGATTCAGAAAGTCCTGGCCGAGATTCCGGTGCCGCGATGATCGTCCCGCGCTCGCCATTGCTCCTATCGGTCGCCCTCATCCTGCTCCCGTGCTCTGTCGTCGGCGCACTCGTGTCCGATCTGGCCGTTCCTTGCATCGCGATCGCCGCGCTCTTTGCCGCCATCGCCGCCGCCGACGCCCTGCTGGCTCGCAGCGCACTGGCCGCCATTCGTGTGGAAACTCCCGAGGTCCTGCGCCTGGTCGCCGAGCGGCCCGCCGAAATCCCGCTGAAGTTGAACAACTCGACTTCGGCTCCTAAGTCGTTGCGCATCGGTCTCGCCCTGCCCGCCGAAATTCCCTCAGCGGCTCCCGGCCTCAACCTGATCGCCCCGCCCGGCATCTCGCGCGCCGCCTGGGCCTGCACTCCGTCGCGCCGCGGCCGCTACACCCTGGATGCCATTTATCTCGAAACGCCCTCGTTGCTGGGCCTGTGGTCCAGGCGCATCAAATCGCCGGCCCCATGCGAGCTGCGTGTCTACCCCAATCTGCGCAAGGAGCACATCGAGACCCTGTTCCTCAACCGCGGCAATTTCGGCCTTCACCGTTACCGGCAGGTGGGCAAGGGCCGCGAATTCGAAAAGTTGCGCGAGTACGTCTCCGGTGATGGTTTCGATGAAATCGATTGGAAAGCCACCGCCCGCCGTGGCCATCCCATCACCCGCGTCTTCCAGATCGAGCGCACCCAGGAAGTCTACGCCGTCATCGACACCTCCCGCCTCAGCGCGCGCGGCTCTACGCTCGATCGCTTCGTCTCCGCCGCGCTGGCTTTGGGACTCGCGGCCGAGCGCCAGGGCGACTTGTTCGGCCTCGTCGCCTTCAGCGACAAGCTGCGCCAGTTCGTCCGCGCCAAAAACGGCAAGCCTCATTACAACGCCTGCCGCGATGCTCTCTACTATCTCGCTGCTGAAAAATCCTCGCCGGATTTCGACGAGCTCTGCACCTTCCTCCGCCTGCGCCTCCGCCGCCGCGCCTTGCTGATGTTTCTCACCGAGCTCGATGACCCCGTGCTCGCAGAAAGTTTCATCCACAACGTCAAGCTCATCTCGCGCCAGCACCTGGTGCTGGTCAATATGCTGCGCCCCGCAGGCGCGGCGCCCCTGTTCCACGCGGCCGAAGTGCACGAACTCGATGACGTCTACCGCCGCCTCGCCGGTCACCTGCTCTGGCACAAGCTCCGCGAAACCGAAAAGGTGCTCGGCAACGCCGGCGTGCGCCTCTCGCTGCTCGATCCCGCCCGCCTCAGCGTTGAGCTGATCGCTTCCTACCAGAACATCAAGGCCCGCCAGCTCATATGATTCTCGACCTGCCCCGATTCCTCGCCGCCGAGCGCCATTATTGGACCGAGCTCGCCTCTTCCCTCGACCGCATCCAGAACGAGCCCGATCGCCGGCCGGGGCTCGAAGAAATCAAAACCCTGCACTACCTCTACCAGCGCGCCTCCGCCGACCTCGCCAAAATGGCGACATTTTCCTCCGAACCCGAAACCCGCCGCTATCTCGAATCCCTCGTCGCCCGCGCCTACGCCGAAATCCACGAGAGCCGCGAGGCCCGCCGCCGCGTAAATTTCCGCCGTTGGTTCTCGCACCAATTGCCGCAAACCTTCCGCCGCCACTTGCGTGCCTTCTGGCTGGCGGTTGCCGTCACTCTCGTTGGCGTGGCCTTTGGCGTTCTGGCTCTGCGTATAGATCCCCAGGCCAAGGCCGTTATCATGCCCTTCCGCGATTTGATGGAGAACCCCGCTTCCCGCGTCGCCCGCGAGGAGCACGCCAAGCAAGACCGCCTGCACGGCGTCAAAACCACCTTCGCCGCCCAACTGATGACCCACAACACTCAGGTCGCCATCACCACACTCGCCCTCGGTATGACCTGGGGATTTGGCACCATCGTCGTGCTCTTTTACAACGGCGTCACTCTCGGCGCCGTTGCCGCCGACTATGTCCAGGCCGGCCAATCGACTTTCCTGATGGGCTGGCTCCTGCCCCATGGCGCCGCCGAAATTCCCGCCATTCTCCTGGGCGGCCAGGCTGGCTTCATCCTCGCCGGCGCGCTCATCGGTTGGGGCACTTCCGTCCCCCGCGGCCGGCGCCTGCGGGCGATATCCCAAGATTTACTCACTCTGATCCTCGGCATGTCTCTGCTGCTCGTCTGGGCCGGCATCGTCGAAGCGTTCTTCTCGCAGTATCACGAGCCGGTCGTCCCCTACGCCCTCAAAATCGCGTTCGGCGTCGTGGAACTGATCGCGTTGGCGCTATACCTCGGCCGCGCCGGGACTTCCGCCCCATGACCGGCTCTCTGGTCATCGAGACGCCCGAGGGAATCTCCTTCACCCTCCTTGTTGCCAGCCCCATTACGCGCTTCCTGGCCTGGGTCATCGACTTCCTCGCGATCCTGGCCCTCAACTCACTCATTCAGAAGGCCTTGCAAATCACCGGCGTACTTGGCGCGGATTTCGCCCAGGCCGCGGGCGTCCTCGGCTATTTTGTCCTCTCCACCGGCTACGGCATCGCTCTCGAATGGCGGCTCCGTGGGCAGACCCTCGGTAAGCGCGTTCTTGGTCTTCGCGTCATGGACGCTCAGGGTCTGCGCCTCGACTTCAGCCAAGTCGCGATCCGCAACCTGCTGCGAGCCGTCGATCTTCTCCCGGCCTTCTACCTGGTGGGCGGCACAGTTGCCGTTTTCACCCGTAACTCCCAGCGTTTGGGCGACTTAGCTGCCAACACCATGGTGATCCGCAGCCCTAGAATCGACCAGCCCGATCTCGACCGCCTGCTCGGTGGAAAATTCAATTCGCTATTGGAATATCAGCACTTAGCCGCCCGCCTGCGCCAGCGCGCCACTCCTGAACTGGCCGGAATCGCCCTCAGCGCGCTGCTGCGCCGCGAGGAATTCGACCCCCGCGCGCGCGTGGAGCTGTTCGATGAACTGGCTCACCACCTTCAGTCAGTTGTCGAGTTCCCTCCCGAAGCCGTGGAAGCCATCACCAGCGAACAATACGTCCGCAACGCCGTCGAGATTCTGTACCGCAGCCCCCGATCCTAACTAAGTTCATCCTG
>JASHOO010000647.1 GCA_030041035.1 Bryobacteraceae bacterium
GCGGCTGGCCGTTGACGATGGACAGCATGATCACGCCAAAGCCGATCTGGAGCTGCGTGTGCTTGTACAGGTTATTGAGAATGACTTCGGCCTGCTCGCCGCGTTTCAACTCGAAGACAATGCGCATTCCATCGCGGTCACTGTGGTCTTGAATGTCGGCGATGCCTTCGATCTTTTTTTCGTTGACCAGGGCCGAGGCTTGCTCGATGAGCCGCGCTTTGTTGACCTGATAGGGAATCTCGGTAACCACGATTTGCTCGCGGTCCTTACCCATGTGCTCGATGGCGGCGCGAGCGCGCAACTTGAGCTGGCCGCGGCCCTTGGTATACGCGTCGATGATGCCCTGCCGTCCCAGAATAAATCCGCCGGTGGGAAAATCCGGGCCCGGGACCATTTCGAGAATCTGGGCGAGTGGGGTCGCCGCATTCTGAATCAGGGCGATGGTGGCGTTGATGATCTCGGTGAGGTTGTGCGGCGGAAAGTTGGTAGCCATGCCGACGGCAATGCCGGAGGAGCCGTTCACCAGCAAGTTGGGAACGCGCGTCGGAAGTACCTCGGGCTCGACTTCGCTTTCGTCGTAATTCGGCCGAAAATCGACGGTCTCTTTGTCGATGTCTTCCAGCATCGGCACGGCGATGCGCGCGAGCCTCGCTTCGGTGTACCGCGAGGCGGCGGGCGGGTCACCGTCAACCGAGCCAAAGTTTCCCTGGCCTTCCACTAGCGGGTAGCGCATGCTGAACGGCTGCGCCATGCGGACCAACGTGTCGTAAATGGCGGCATCCCCGTGGGGATGGTACTTCCCCATCACTTCGCCCGAGATTTTGGCGCATTTGCGCGTCGGGCGGTTGGGCGTCAGGCCCATCTCGTTCATCCCGTAAAGAATGCGCCGGTGCACCGGCTTCAGCCCGTCGCGAATGTCGGGTAGGGCGCGGCCGACGATGACGCTCATCGAGTAGTCGAGATACGACCGGCGCATCTCGTCTTCGATATTGATGGGGACAATGTCCCGTGCTCCGCCGTCGCCGCCTAAAGGCAATTGGGGCGGCGGAGGGGGGCCTTGCGGTGGGGTTCCCTGGTCTGCCAAGCGTGCTCCTTAAATGGATATAAATCCCATTTTAACATGGACATACGTGGAAGACGAGCGCAGACCTTGCGGGTTAAAGCGGAGTTCGCTGAAGGCAACTTGCCAAGCGCCGTGATTTTTCGTACGCTTAGCCCTGATTAGGGGGTGAGATGGCATTTTGTACGAATTGCGGGGCCCAGGTACAGGGGGCCTTCTGCACAAATTGCGGAAAACCGATGGGATCGGCCGCACCGGCACAACCGGGTGGAGGTGCTCCGAGCCAGCCGGCGGGTCAGGTCCCGGCGGGCCAGCCTTCGGTTGGTCCAGCGACGCCCGCCAAGACCAGCCCGCTGGTTTGGGTTCTGGCGGGGTGCGGCGGATTGATCGTGATTGTTGCGCTGATCTTCGGCGTGATCGCCTATAAGGCGCGGCAGTTTGTTCACACGGCGCAGCACAACCCGGCGTACAGCATTGCGCGCCTGGCTGCCGCGGCCAACCCGGACATCGAGGTTCTTTCGACCGACGAAGACAAGGGCACGATGACCGTGCGCAACAAGAAAACCGGTGAAACGCTGACCATCAATCTTCAGGACGCAGCGAAAGGCAAATTCGTTTTCGAGCAAAACGGCAAGAAAGCCGAAATCAACGCGCAGGGCAGCGGCGATCAGGGGTCGTTCGAGGTCAAGTCCAGCGAAGGAACGGTGAAGTTCGGCACTGACAACAAGCTGCCGGACTGGCTGCCGGCCTATCCCGGCTCGACGCCCAAGGGAGTCTTCTCAGCACAAGGGCCGAACGGGCTGAGCGGCACTTACGGATTCACCACGAGCGACTCGATCGACCAGGTGATCCGGTTTTACGAGGACTCGTTGAAGAAGGCCGGCATGAAGGTCACGACGAATTCGATGCAGCAGAACGGCTCCACCGGCTTCAGCATGGTGTCGGGCGAAGATCCCGCAACCAAGCGGAAGGTGCTGGTCACGGCTTCACCCTCTCAGGGAGCCACCGGGGTGAGCATGACGTTCTCAGTGGGAAGTTAGCCCCGAATTGACTTCCATCGGCGCGGCGCGCTATTTTGCAGAGGAGGCTGCCCATCCGGCGCGGTAGCCAAGTGGTAAGGCCAAGGTCTGCAAAACCTTTATTCGTCGGTTCGATTCCGACCCGCGCCTCCAACGACTTACCCCCAATTATCCGTTTTCATAAGCTTTGACGAGTCCAGCCAACGCGGCAGGGACGGACACGACTGGCAGATCCGGAATGCCCTATGCCATCGCGGGCTCAATCGCACTATCGTTGTTAACCGGCATCCGCAGCGCCTGGGTCCTCACCTTGAGGATCGCCGGCAACCGCGACAAGGCGATGGCCCTTTGAGAAGGACACGGACGTCGGATCGAGCCCTGCGGCTGCGCAGAAAGCAGCACTCTACGAGAGCGTCAACCTGATCAAGCTAGGGGCGATGCCTCTCCCGCGCTTTGTCAGGCTGCATCCCGACGCCAAGGTGACGCCCTCGGAATTGGCGGAATTGGAAGCGTTTCTGACGCCGTGGACGCCGGCGCCGAGAAACGCAAGCAATGGCCTGGCGGCACTTCACCAGAGAGCAAAACGCAGAGTGAGGAAACACGTCCGGGCCCCAATCGCGCCGAGCTGATTCAAGCAAGCTCAATTTCCGCTCGGTTAGTTTACGCGGCGCCCGGCGAGGAAATCGGGAAGAGCTGAATCGCGTCGCCTTTACGCCGACGCGTTTGAGGTTACCAGGAAGGCCTTCTCTATATCAGCCGTGTCGGTATAGACTTGCCAGCCGGCCACCCGATCGCCGGTACCGATAACGTGTTGGGGATTCCACTTGAGCACGTCCACCGATTCGCTGACGGCGTTTTGGCCCGGCGTCTACTCTCGGAACGTCCCCCCAGCGTTTATCGCCGTGGCGCACAGCAAGGGATAATGTGCTTCAAATTCGGAACGTGGACGCGAGCAGCACACAACCGGCTGAAGATTGATGGGCATTCCCTGCTCCTCTATGGCGGCTTCGTCGACAAAAACGAGGAAAGCGGAGGCAAGGGCGTTGGTAAGAATCGGGAGCCAGCCGTGAGAACGCGAGAGCGAGGCGATGCAAGCGCCCTTGTAATGTTCCGAGAACTGATCGACCAGCGCAGCACGTTCCTTTGAGCCAGGCGGAAATTCATCGGAAACCGCAAGTTCCAGGGGGACGCGGCTGCCGGCGGCGATAAACCCCGCGCTCTGGCTTGCTGTCTCGAGTACTTCGAGGTCCGCGGCGTGAGGGGCCTCGTCTCCGAGATAACCGAAGCCGCAGGGGATATTCATTTCGAGGACCGCCCCGCCCTGATCGAGCCGTGCTCCAGGCTGAGGCAAAATGAGGTCAACGCCAGCGCTCGGCGACGCGTAACGTGTCAGGAATCCTTCCAGCGCGCATCGATCCGCGGGGTGGATCGCGTCCGGCTCGAGCCGGACTGCTGCGGCGCTACCAGCCGCGGCGGAAACGCGCACAACCTCGCCGGCTTGCGGTACTACCCGAGACAGATCGGAAAACTCCCGTACACCCAGTCGGAATAGCTGAAGGATCAGCCTGCGGCGGTGATAGCCTGTGCCGGACATTGTGCTGAAATAGTCGGGGTAGTCCCGCGACAGAAGGGCGGCGAGGCTAGTCACGCCGTCACCCGTCACCGTGAGGGGTTCGCTCTTCAGGATACGGAATAGCCGGCCGTGAATGAAGTGGAGACGCAGTTCGATGCCGTCCAGCATGCGCTCGACGATCAGTGTCTGGCCATTGGCGAGTAATCGCGCGGCGGCGTCGATACAGTCACGCTCGGTTTCGATACCGAGGATGACGTCAGCCGAATTGCCGCTGCCCTGGGACTTCTTTAGGACGACGGGAAAGCCAAGCTCACGCGCGCGTGCCGCAGCTTCGGAGGCCGTAGTAGCGGTAGCGCCGGGCGCCACGGGTATGCCATGGCTCATGAGAAGGTTGCGGCAGCAGGCCTTATCAGCGCCCATTAAAGCGACAGCAGCGGAGGCAGACTGGTCAACGTTCATAATCATTAGACGTGAGAATCGCCCCGTGCCCAGGAATAGCGAAGGTCGACTTCCGAGCATGACCGGCATTGCCACCCATCGGCGAAATTGCGAAACCCGGTAGTGGAACGCATACGACCTGGAATAGGCACTGGCGTCGAGGGATTGCAACTCGAGTTGTTCGCGAAGTTCCGAGTCGCGCGGATCGCCGGGCTCCCATGCGCCCTCAATTACGCCCTGGATGAGGAAACACGGGAGGAAGACGTAGGCAGGCGAGTATCCATGGATGGCGCCGTCATTGGTTTGGCAAACCACCAGTTCGTCGGCGAGACCGTTGGCAGTCAGCAAAGCCGTCCATCGGCGACGAATGAGATCCACATCGGAACTATAGGTCCAAAAGTGCATGACGCTGATGCCCGCAGTGAAGGAGACGCCCGCGTGGCGAACAATTCGCGTCCGCAGAGCCTGACTTTCTGGTCCCTTCCCGGAGAGACCAAAAGAGCCGGCTACTTGTGTAACGTTCGGGTTCATGCGCGTGCCCGATACCTGCTTTGGTCTGGGCCGGCCATAGCCGCGGCTGGCGC
>JASHOO010000648.1 GCA_030041035.1 Bryobacteraceae bacterium
ACCGAGTAACCCACCGATTAATGCAACGGGATGGAACGTTTATGTGGGATCCTCTATTGACTCGATCACTCTGCAAAACACCGCACCGATTGTACCAAGCGAAACGTGGGTTTTGCCTTCGAGTGGGTTGATCACGGGAAAACTGCCAGGTAACGGGCAAACGCCAAACTACTTTCGGCCGGTGCCGCGATACCTGCAGCGAGGATAGCCCGTTGGCCAGCATCGCTAATTCCGCTACGTCCAAGATCTTACAGTGGCTCAGTGCTCCGGGAGGCCTTAACGCGAGCATTTTGACGGTGGCACAGGAAACCAGCACACAATTACAGCCGGTGGCGGCGCAGCAGTTTTTTTCCAATAATGTCGCAAGCGATGTTGCGGAAAAGGCGGAAGAGGTAAAGTACACGGCTATTTATGTCTACTGTGACAAGATCTCAAATACCCTGGTCGAAAAATTTCGCAGTTTTTCCGGGTATTTGCAAATGGCGATTGAGGTTCGCGTCTCACAAGACCGGCTGGACGGATTAGAGCAGAGCGCACAACTGTATTCGGAATCTGTGACTGAGACGCTCAATCAGATTCGCGGGGATTGGGGCGACGGGCTATTTTTCGCTGGGACGTATGACGTTGCATTCAGTCCAGTGAAACATGGGGGAAAGAACTTTATTAAGACTGCAAAAATCACGTTTCCTGTACAAGCCAGCGTGAGCTAGGTCTCAAAATGTCGGTCTACATCTCATCCAATGCAAACCGTTTTTACTGTTCCACAGAAAGCTCCTATGGGCAGGTCCCAGCGATTACGCAGTCAAACCGGATCCCGTCGGTTAAACTGACTGCCAAGCAACAGTTGGAAGTGACAACGCGGAAGGATAAGACGGGGAGCCGGACGTTCGCCGGATTACCGCCGGGTGGGCGACGGAAAACCTCGTTCGACTTGACGACTTACCTGACGACTTGGGATACGCCCACTGCTCCACCGAGTTACGGGCACTAGTGCAAGCGGCGCTGGGTGGAGCACCGCTGTTGTTTGCAGGGGGCACGGCCGCGGCCGGGTCTACTGCCACGGCGGTAGCTTTTAGTGCACCACACGGGCTCACCACGTGGCAAGCCGTGACCTACCTGGGGGAACTGCGATTCGTTGCCGCAGTGTTGGACACGATGATGTGCTGGTAAATGCGCCGTTTTCGACGACACCTGCGGCCGGGACAACGATTGGGCCCACGGTGACCTATCTTCCCACGACCAGTCTGCCCAGTGTGAGCATCTTCGACTATTGGTCGCCAAGCACAGCCGTCCAGAGGATTTTATGCGGGGCCGGCGTGGACAAGATGACTGTAAAGGTGAACGGCGATTTTCACCAGTTCGAGTTTAGCGGCGTGGCACAGGACCTGACAGACAGCGCAAGCTTTTCCAGCGGCGTCGGCCAACTGACGACCTTTCCTGCGGAGCCGGCGCTGGGAGCGTTCGACTATTCTATCGTGCCGGGCAATCTGGGTGAGATCTGGCTAGGCAGCACACCGAGTCAGTTCCTCACGCTGACGGACGCTCAGTTCGTGCTGGGGAACAATCTGGATACCAGGACGCAGGAGTTTGGCTCCAGCGTACCGTTGGCTCTGTCGCCAAGCACGAGGACGGTCACCATAGACTTCGAACTTTACGAGCAGGACGACACGGCGACACCGGCACTTTACCAAGCGGCTAAACAGCAATCACCGATCAGCGCGATGGTGCAACTGGGCCAGCAGCCCAGCCAGCTCTTCGGGATTTATCTGCAAAGCGTGTTGCCGGAAGTACCTCAGTATGACGACAGCAGCGCGCGGTTGCAGTGGCATTTCGCGAGTTCCCGCGCCCAGGGGACGGTTGACAATGAAATTATCGTTGCATTTGGATAAATCATGACGTACGAAAGTTCCGTTCGGGTGGAGTCTAAAATCAGACCAGGCGTTTCATTCGTGATCGCAAGAATGTCATTCGGACGGCGCATGGAGCTGGTCCGTCGGATTCGCGAGCTGGCCCTGCGGTGCGAATTTCTGAACGGAGGTAAGTCGACGGAAGAAAAGCTGGAAGCAGCGCTACTTTCGGCCCAGATCGATCAACTCTACGTAAGTTGGGGGCTGCAGCAGTTGATCGGCCTGGAAGTGGACGGGCAAGCAGCAACACCCGAGCTATTGGCGTCGGCAGGGCCGGAAGACCTGTTTCGCGAGGCAGTTTCGGCAGTCAAAGCTGAGTGTGGTTTAACTGAGGAAGAAAGAAAAAACTAATTGTCGCCTTCCAGTTTCAACTTTCTAATCCAGCCGCGTGGAAGTGCGACGACTGCCGGAAAGCCGGCCTGGAATTCAAAAGAAGATGCGGCTGGATACCGGCAGCAACCGAGACGCCGTCTGAGGTTGTATGGGCACGGGGAAGCGTGGCTACTGATATATGTCCGAAGTCATTCATCAGCGCGCAAAGTATCGGTTGGATTGAGGAGTTCTTGGTCTGGAAACGACTGGGTACTACGCTGGACTTAGACGCGAGCATCCGTCAAGTGGAAGCGTTTCTCCTCCTGGAAGAGCAGATCGCATCAGAAGGGCAGCGTGGCAGAGAATAACACAAATCAGCAGGGCCCGGAGGAGTTTGGCTCCACTAGCTCCAGCCTGACTGACTTAATCAGCGGCATTTTGCCGACTGCAACCGACCTCAGCAACCAGCTCGATCAACTGACGCAAGGGATCAGTTACCTGACACCAGCAAGTGAAATGCAGGCACAGGCACTGCTGGCGAACACGCAGGCGCTGACAGAGAATACGAGCACACACAGCTCGGGAGGTGTGGCGAGCACACTGGGCGGCCTGGCATCCACGCTCACGGGCGGTCTGCTTTCCGTTTCGCCGATTTTGTCGGGAATTATGAGCCTGTTTGGAGGCGGCGGGTCAAGCTCGCCACCGCCATTGACGGAATTCTTTTTACCGCCGACGGTGAACTTTCAGGCCGCCAACGCGCCCGGGTTAGCGGGGCCGCAATTGCCGGGAGCGGATTTCGGGCAGACGGGACAACCGCGCGTGATGACTCAAGCATCAGCACCCCAGGTTACGGTACAAGTTCAAGCTATGGACAGCCGCTCTTTCATGGATCACAGCAGTGACATCGCGCAGGCAGTGCGTGACGCCATGCTGAATATGAACTCAATCAATGATGTGATTAACGAACTCTAAATGCCAGCTGCTTTTCCGCTCCTCAAGACAGGAGCGATAACACAGTATCCGGCGACGAACACCACTCAATACTCGACTTTCGTAGTTCGCTTTCTCGACGGCAGCGACCAAAGGTCCAGGCAGTACACACCGGCCCTGCTGCAATGGAGCATTCAGCTGAGTTTGCTGGATGAAGGGGAGCTTCACGAGATCGAACAGTTTTTTACAACTCAAGAAGGCTGCT
>JASHOO010000649.1 GCA_030041035.1 Bryobacteraceae bacterium
CCTGCCGCTGCTGCTCTCTGCCAAGGGATCAATCGTGAACATCGGTTCGGTCGCCGGACTGGTAGGCATCAAGCGGCGATTCGCCTACTGCGCCACTAAGGGAGCCGTCGTAGCCCTCACCCGGCAGATGGCGGTGGATTATCCCACCCTGCTCCGCGTCAACTGCATATGTCCCGGAACCGTCGATACACCATTCGTCGAGGCATTCCTCGAGAGATATCACCAGCATGAGAAAGAAAAGGTGCGCGCGGAACTAAACCAGAGGCAGCCCATCGGCCGCATGGGACGTCCCGAAGAAATTGCGGGTTTGGCCCTATACTTAAGCGCCAAAGAGTCCGATTTTGTTAACGGATCGGTGATAACCATCGATGGCGGTTGGACGGCCGCATGACGTTCTAAAGATTAAAATGCAGCAATCTGCGGGTGTTGCAGTGGAAAACCATTTGACTGAGTCGTATAGCGTGCCTCACAATAGAATTGGTCCCTTGGCAGGACCGGAGGTTTCGCCTGCTGTTCCATGCGCCATTCAAACCTGGGCGGGGCCGCTTCTGGACATGCGTCACCACAACGGAAGTCTCCACATTCTGACCCGTTTTTTGGTCTGCTCTTTCCTCTGCGCGTTATTGGCGTCCGGTCTTTCCGCCGCCGAGACCACGGCCAAGAAAAAGAAAAAGCACCCCATCCCAGCTGCCGCCACCCTCACCAAGGTCTCGACCACCCGTCGAGTGCATCGCCGCGTTTACAGCCCATGGGATGCGCCGACGTACGCCGATTCCACCACCGGCGATAACGTCGATGGCGATGATCTCACCGTGCGCCGCGCCGCAGTTGACGCGCTCGGCCCGTTCAATGGCTCGGTGGTCGTGGTCGACCCCACCACCGGCCGCGTGCTGACCATGGTGAATCAGAAACTCGCGTTGAGCGGCGGCTTCCAGCCCTGCTCCACCATCAAGGTTTCGGTGGCATTGGCCGCGCTTCAGGAAAAACTGGTCGAGCGCACTACCAAGGTTCGCCTGTATGGCCGCACCAAGATGGCCCTGACCGAGGCGCTGGCTCATTCGAACAATTACTATTTCGCCAACCTGGGCGTTCAGCTCGGCTACGACCGCTATAACTACTACGCCCGCCTGTTCGGATACGGCGAAACGGCCGGTCTCGACATTCCCGGTGAAAAGCCCGGCTACTTCCCGCCGGCTCCGCCCAAAAACGGCGGCATGGGCATGCTGACCAGCTTCGGCGAAGAGATTTCCCAAACCCCGCTGGAATTGGCTGCCTTGATTTCCGCCGTGGCCAACGGCGGCACCCTCTATTACCTGCAATATCCTCGGACCCAGGATGAAATCGACCATTTCACCCCGCGCGTCAAGCGGGAGCTGGAAATCCAGGATTTGATTCCGGACATCAAGCCCGGCATGGAAGGCGCCGTTGATTACGGCACAGCCCGCCGCGCCCATCAGGAGGAAGTCATCATGGGCAAGACCGGCACGTGCAGTGAAGGCCGCACTCACCTCGGCTGGTTCGGGTCGTTCAACGATTCCGGTCCGAATAAGCTCGTCGTGGTGGTGCTGCTGACCGGTGGCCGCCCCTCCATTGGGCCCATGGCGGCCAGCGTCGCCGGCGATGTCTACCGCCATTTGACGCAGCAGAACTACTTCGCCGCTAACCATCACACGGTGCTGACGCCCGCTACGCTGGTGGCGACACCGATGTGCTGCGCTCGCTGAGTACGCGCTCCGCCATCGCGCGTTTCAGTACGTCTAACCCCTTTCCCGTCACGCTCGAGATCTCGAAGTAGGGCAGTCCGCGTTCTTCCGCCAGTCGCTTCAGGGATTGAACTCTCGCCGGATCCTGCGCGGCATCCATCTTGCTCGCCACCACCAGCATCGGTTTCTTGGCCAGGTTTTCGCTGAAGCTCGCGAGCTCGCGCATTACCGTTTCAAAATCGTCCACCGGCTCCCGTCCGCTGGCTTCCGATACGTCGACCAAGTGAACCAGCAGTTTGGTGCGTTCAATATGCTTCAAAAACTGCGTTCCCAGGCCATGGCCCAGATGCGCACCCTCGATCAGGCCGGGGATATCAGCCACCACAAAACTCCTGAAATCATCGGTTTGCACCACGCCCAGGTTCGGCTCGAGGGTGGTGAAGGGGTAGTCGGCGATTTTCGGGCGAGCCGCCGAGATGCGTGAAATCAGAGTCGATTTTCCGGCGTTGGGGAAACCTACAAGCCCTGCGTCTGCAAGCAGTTTCAGCTCCAGCCGCAGATGGCGCTCCTGGCCCGGCCGCCCCGGCTGATGCTCCGTCGGCGCCTGGTGAGTGGCCGTCGCAAACCGGGCGTTTCCCTTCCCGCCCCTGCCGCCGCGCGCCATCAGAACCCGCTCACCCGGCGCCGTGAAATCATGTAGCTTCTCGCCCGTATCGGCGTCGTAAGCCACTGTCCCGACAGGCACTTCCAGCACAATCGACTCGCCATCCTGCCCCGTGCAGTTGCTGCCCTCGCCGTGCCGGCCACGTTGGGCCTTATGTTCAGGATTGAACCGAAAATGCAGCAACGTGTTCAATTGCGCGTTGGCAACCATATACACATCCCCGCCCCGGCCGCCATCACCGCCGCTCGGCCCGCCGCGGGGAACATACTTCTCCCGACGGAAGGCCAAGCAGCCGTTGCCGCCATCGCCGGCCTTCACGTAAATTTTGGCTTCGTCGACGAACATCAGAACCTGCGGGACACAGAAAAGCCGCCGGAACTCACTCCGGCGGCTGGAGATAGAAGCAGAAAATGGCTAGACAGCGGCGCGCACGCTGACGTACTTGCCCATGCGCCCGCGGTCGTGAAACTCGACCACGCCGGTCACCTTGGCAAATAGCGTATCGTCTTTGCCCCAGCCCACGTTGTCGCCGGGTTTGATGCGCGTGCCGCGCTGCCGCACAATCACGGAACCTCCCGGAACTAACTGTCCGCCAAAGACTTTCACGCCGAGACGCTGGGCGTTCGAATCGCGCCCGTTTTTTGAACTGCCGAGACCTTTTTTGTGTGCCATGACCGAATCCTAGGCGACGATCTCGCCCACCCGCACTTCGGTGTAATCCTGGCGATGCCCGATGGTGCGCTTGTACTGCTTTTTCCTCTTGAACTTGAACACCAGAACCTTTTTGCCGCGCCCGTTGGCGGTGATGGTGCCCTTGACCTTGTAGCCGGCGGTTTCGGGGCCGGCGAGCACCTCGCCGCCATCACCGAAAACCGCCAAAACTCCTGAAAACTCGACATTTGAGCCGACCGCAACGTTCAGCTTCGGCACTCGAATCACATCGCCCGGAGCAACCCGGAACTGTTTTCCGCCCGCTTGAAGAATGGCATGCATGGGAAAAATCCTCGTTGGCGCCCGAACACACTCGCAGGTGCGGGCTTAGTGGCGTAATTGAATATTTTATGACACCGGCAGTCAGTTTGACAAATGTGGACGGCGGATCGTGATCCGTGGCCTCCATGCAGGCGCACCAAGTTCGGTTCAGCGAAGCACTTCTGGTGTGCGGTTTCGTGCAATCGCCCTCGGCTTGAGGTCCCCTTAACATTTTTATCTTGACCGCTCCGGTGGTTCAGTTAAATAATTCTTGGATAGATTCCATCCGCCATCAGATTGTGCCCTCCGGGGCCAAAGGTGTTTCGTTGGCGTTTTTCCGCGGATGGAGCAAATCGGGACAGGCGGGGATTTGACTAGTTGTTCGGAGGTAGCGTGCTAGTGTATCACTCCGAAGCGCCTCAGGCGTGGTGTTCAATCTAAACGGCGGAATCCGCCGCCGAAAGTGGAGAGCAGATGCCAGATCAGACGAGTACTCAAGCAGTTGCGGAACTGGAAGAGGAAATCGCACAGCGTCTTCAGCAAGAGCGTACACGGCTGAGACGCGATGCTGGATTGGTGCAGTTGAAGCCATTTCAACGGCCGGTGGAGCGGGCCTTTACCGCCGAGGAGCGCGACAAAGTCACGATCCTGTTCGGCGGCCTGACCTGGAAGCACGAAGCGCTGATCCGCTCCGTCTTCCAGGGATGCGGATATAAGTGCGAAATCGTACCATGTCCCGACGTTCCCGCGTTCCAACTGGGCAAGGAGTACGGCAACAACGGCCAGTGCAACCCAACCTACTTTACGGTCGGCAATCTGGTGCAGTACTTGCAAAAACTCGAAGCCCAGGGTATGCCGCGGCAGGACATCATCAGTAACTACGTCTTCTTCACCGCGGGTTCGTGCGGCCCGTGCCGGTTCGGCATGTATGAGGCGGAATACCGCTTTGCGCTGCAGAACGCCGGGTTCGACGGCTTCCGCGTGCTGCTGTTCCAGCAGCAGGAAGGCATCAAGGCGGCGTCCGGCGAGCCGGGGCTGAAGTTCACAGTAGACTTCGGCATGGGAATGCTCAACGCGCTTCACCTGGGCGACACCATGAACGAGATCGCTTATCAGATCCGGCCCTATGAAGTGAACCGCGGCGAGACCAACCAAGTGTACAGCGAATGCATGGACCAACTGGTGCACCTGCTGAGGGACCGCAAGCCCTTCGAGATTCTGGAGTGGGCGCCGTCCTGGGCGAAGGATTATCTGGCACGGCCGGAGAAGAAGAAGCTCAAGAACACGCTGAACACGCTGGGCAAGATCCGCGAGAATCTCTATGGCGACGTCTTCGTGGACACGCTGGAGGAAGTTCGCGACCGGCTGAATCATATCGAAATGGATCGCCTGCGCGTGAAGCCCATTGTGAAAATCACCGGAGAATTCTGGGCGCAGACCACCGAGGGCGACGGCAACTTCCACATGTTCGAGTTCCTGGAGCGCGAGGGTGCGCAGGTGCTGGTGGAGCCGATCGCAACCTGGGTGGCGTACCTGCTGAACCAGGCCAAGGCCATCTCACACAGAAAAAAGACGGTGGAGGAGCACCATAACCGGTTCCAATCCTGGGAGGTGCACAAGATTCTGGCGCGCGAGAAGCGCTACGGCAGCAAGTGGCTGATGATGACGTTCGGCGAGGCCATGTGGGCGCACTTCTACCATCGCGTGATCGACATGCTGGGCGGGTCGGCGCACCGCCTGGTCGATCAGAAGGAATTGGCGCGGCTGGCCGAACCCTTCTACAACCGTTTCGCGCGCGGCGGCGAGGGGCACCTCGAAGTGGGCAAGAACGTCTATTACACCGTTCACCACCTTTGCCACATGGTGCTGGCGCTGAAGCCGTTCGGCTGCATGCCGTCGTCGCAATCCGATGGCGTACAATCTTCGGTCATCAACAAGTTCAGGGACATGATCTTCCTGCCCATCGAAACGTCGGGTGAAGGTGAAGTCAACGCCCACAGCCGCGTGCAGATGGCGCTGGGCGAAGCCAAAGCCAAGGCCAAAGCCGAGTTTGAAACCGCCCTAAAGTCAACGGGCAAGAAACTTGACGACATCAAGGAGTACGTCGCAGATCATCCGGAGCTGCGGCGCCCCTTCTACCACGTGCCGCACCGCGAGGGCATCGCCGGCACGGCAGCGCAGTTTGTTTTGCATGTCAACGATCGCATGAACCGCCGGAACCGCTTCTGGCCGGTGCGCGAGCCAATTTCGCGAAGCGCGGCCTGATTCCCAGCCAAACCGATCGAGGACAGGAGACAACATGCACGCCGAACATCATCAAAGCCGTTTTATGGTTGGTCTCGACGTCGGTTCCACCACGGTGAAAGCCGTGGTGGTTGACCGCGACACCGACGAAATCCTCTGGCGGGACTACCAGCGGCACGAAACCAAGCAGCCGGAAAAAGTACTGGAATTCCTGCGCCGCATGGAAGCCGACGTGAAGATTTCGCCGCGCAACTCGCGGATCTTCCTGACCGGCTCCGGCGGCGGGACTCTCGCCGAGTTCATCGGTGCGAAGTTTGTGCAGGAGGTCACGGCCGTTTCCCTCGCCGTCGAAAAGCTCCACCCCGAAGTTTATTCCGTCATCGAGCTGGGCGGGCAGGACGCCAAGATCATCGTCTTCAAAGCAGACGCCGAGAGCGGACGCAAGAAGAAAATCCCGTCCATGAACGACAAGTGCGCCGGCGGCACTGGCGCGGTGATTGACAAGATCAACGCCAAGCTGAAAATCCCCGCCGAAGAACTCTGCAAGCAGGGATACCACGGCATCAAGCTGCACAAAGTCGCGGGCAAGTGCGGCGTCTTCGCCGAGACCGACGTCAACGGTTTGCAGAAAGAAGGCACGCCGCCGGACGAACTGATGGCCTCGCTGTTTGACGCCATCGTGCTGCAAAACCTGACGGTGCTCACGCGCGGCCATACGCTGAAGCCGCACGTGCTGCTGCTGGGCGGGCCCAATTCCTTCATCAAGGGAATGCGCGAAGCCTGGCAGGCCAACATTCCGAAGATGTGGAAGGACCGCAAGGTGGAGATCCCCGAGGGCGCCAAGCCCGAGGATCTGATCAAGGTTCCCGAAAACGCGCAATATTTCGCAGCGCTCGGCGCGGTCGAGTTCGGAAAAGACGAAGACGATTGCGTCGGCTGCTATCGCGGCACCGAACACTTGATCCGCTACATGGAGGTCGGACGCCAGGAAGAGAAATCGAAATCGGGTTCGAGCGGCCTGGTAAAGACGAAAGACGAGCTGGATATTTTCCGCGAGCAGTACAAGCGCAAGAAATTCGTTCCCGCGTCATTCCAGCGCGGCAGTACCGTGGCCGGATTCGTCGGCGTGGACGGCGGGTCGACCTCGACCAAGGCCGTGCTCGTCGACGAAAAGGGCGACATTCTCTGCAAGGTCTATCAGCTTTCAAACGGCAACCCGATCCAGGACACCATCGACATGTTCGAGGGCCTGCGCAAGCAGGTGGAGGATCAGGGCGCGCACCTGAAGGTGATGGGCGTGGGCACGACGGGTTACGCCAAAGACGTGCTCAAGGATGTTCTTAAAGCGGACGTGGCGCTGGTGGAAACCGTGGCCCACACCGAATCGGCCATGAAGTTCTACGACGATCCGCACGTGATCGTCGACGTCGGCGGGCAGGATATCAAGCTCATCGTTCTCAAAGACGGGCGCGTGAAGGATTTCAAGCTGAACACCCAGTGCTCGGCCGGCAACGGCTACTTCCTGCAATCCACCGTCGAAGGTTTCGGCATGAAGGTAGAGCAGTTCGCCGACCTCGCGTTCGCGGCGCAATCCATGCCGGTGTTCGGGTACGGCTGTGCGGTGTTCATGCAGTCGGACATCGTGAATTTCCAGCGGCAGGGATGGCGTGCGGAAGAAATTCTGGCCGGCCTGGCCGCGGTGCTGCCGAAAAACGTGTTCCTTTACGTGGCCAGCATTCCGAACCTGGCGGCGCTCGGGTCGCGATTCGTGCTGCAAGGCGGAACGCAGAACAATCTCGCGGTGGTAAAAGCGGAAGTGGATTTCATCCGCGCGAGTTTCCGTGCGGCGGGCAAGAAGCCGGAAGTGATCGTGCATGAGCACTGCGGCGAATCGGGAGCCATCGGCGCGGGCGTGGAGGCGCTGCGGCTGTGGCGCAACGGCAAGGAGACGACGTTCATCGGTCTCGATGCCGTCCGCAACATTCAATACCGCACCACGCGCAACGAAGATACGCGCTGCAATTTCTGCAAAAACAATTGCCTGCGCACGTTCATCGACATCAATACCGCCGGCTCCGATACATTTGTTCCGCTGACCCGCGTCACCAAGGTTCCGCTGAAAGCCGGCGAGCAGCGCTTGATCATCGCGACGTGTGAAAAGGGCACGGTCGAAGACGTCAACGCCATGAAGGAAATCAAGGCCGGGATCGACGAAAAGAAAAACGCTTACCCGAACTTCGTGGATATCGCCGCTCACGACGTGTTTCGGTCGCGCAATCCCAAGAGCGTGGCCGATCCGGTTCCATCGCGCGGTTGGACGAAAGCAACCCGCGACCGAATCGAGCTGATGAAGAACCGCTCGAATCTCAGGATCGGCATTCCGCGCGTGCTGAACATGTACAGCCACGCGCCGCTGTTCACGGCATACCTGGAGAGCCTTGGGGTCCCGTCGCAGAATATCGTCTTCTCGGATTACACCAACGGCGATCTGTATCGCGCGGGATCCAGCCGCGGTGCGATCGATCCATGCTTCCCCGCCAAAATCGGCATCGCGCACGTGCACAATCTGATTGCGATCAAGGGCGCGCGGAAGCAGTTCAACGTCATCTTCTTCCCCATGTTCGACGTTTTGACGACGTCGCTGTTCAATATCCTGGGGCCGAACGCATGCCCCACGGTGACGGCGACGCCCGAGACCGTAAAGGCTGCGTACACCAAGGAGACCGATGTCTTCAAGGATCACGGCATCACGTATCTCGACCCGGTGATCAACATGCAGGACCAGAAGCTTTTCGCGCAGCAGATGTTCGCGGCCTGGCAGCCCATCCTGGGGCTGTCGGAAGAAGAGAACGGCCGCGCCATTCAGTGCGGCTACGCGGCGCTCCAGGATTACGAAACCGGCATCCGCAAGCGCGCGCGCGAAGTGCTGGATGAACTCGAGCGCGAAGACCGCATCGGCATTGTGATGCTGGGCCGCGTCTATCACCACGATCCGGGTTTGAATCACGAAATTCTGGAGGAATTCCAGAAGCTCGGCTATCCGATCTTTTCGCAGAGCACGTTGCCGCTCGATGAAGACATGCTCGACCGTCTGTTTGCGGACGACCTGCGGATGGGCTTGATCAAACATCCGTTGGAAATCCAGGACGTGTGGAAGAACTCGTATTCGTGCAGCACCAACCACAAGGTCTGGGCGGCGAAATTTACCGCGCGCCATCCGAACCTGGTGGCGCTCGAGATGTCCAGCTTCAAATGCGGCCATGACGCTCCCATTTACGGTGTGATCGAAGGGATCATCGAGAAGTCCGGCACGCCGTACTTTTGCTTCAAGGACCTCGACGAGAACAAGCCGTCCGGGTCGATCAGAATCCGTGTCGAGACCATCGATTACTTCCTGCGGCGCTACCGCGAGGATGTGATCAAGAAAGCCGCGAAGGCCCGCGACATTGAAGCCCAGCTCGCCGCGTACGAGCGGAAGCTGCGTGCCGAAATGGCGGGCGCGCCGGCGGACCGTGAAGAAGACCGCGAATTGCAACTGGTGTGAGCTGATCGGTACCTCGGGCCGGTGGTGAGGGGGTGCGGGACTGTCCCCGCCGTAACCAAACCGCAACCCTCACCGGATACAATATCCTGACGTGACCTCAGCCGCCCCCGCCGGTGTCGAAGCCCGTCCGCGAAAAAATATCGCTTTCTGGCAGGCCCTTACCGTCACTTTGTTGGTCTCGGGCTATGCCGGCTACTATCTGTGCCGCTCGAATCTTTCCGTCACGCTCCCCATGATCATTGCGGACATGGCGCGCAAAGGCGTGAGTTCCGACGCGCTGCGCATTCAGTTCGGAACCATTGCTTCGCTCGGCGTGCTCGCCTATGCGATCGGAAAATTTCCTAGCGGCAGCCTGGCAGATTTTTTCGGCGGCCGGCGAAATTTCCTCTCCGGCATGGGGCTCGCGGTCGCCTGCACGCTGCTGTTTGCCTCCGGCAGTTCCATGGCGATCTTTGCCATAGCGTGGTGCTTGAACCGGCTGGTGCAGTCGCTGGGCTGGGCGGCAATGGTGAAGATCACTTCCAAATGGTTCTCCTACCGCCGCTATGGCACGGCGATGGGGATCATCAGTCTGAGTTATTTGTTTGGCGACGCGCTCTCCCGCCGCTTTTTGGCCTCGTTGATCGGCTGGCATATGGGCTGGCGCGCAGTTTTTGTAGTGTGCGCAGCGGTGTTGGGCGGGTTGTTCGTCGTTTGCGCTCTGCTGCTGCGCGAGTCGCCTGAGCAGATCGGCGCTGTGGAGCCCGAGGCCAACCCGGCGAACCTGTTCGGTCGGGACGGCCACCGCGGGAAGCCGGAGAGCCTGAAAACGCTGCTCGGTCCCCTCTTCCGGAGTGAGATCTTTTGGATCGTGTGTTTGCTGTCGTTCGGCACCACGCTCGTGCGCGAAACGTTTGGTCTCTGGACGCCGACCTACTTCATCCAAGCGGTGGGTTTCAGCACTGCGGAAGCCGCCGAAAAAAGCGCTCTGTTTCCCCTGCTCGGAGGCGTTTCCGTGCTTCTGTGCGGCTGGCTGAGCGACCGGCTGGGGGCTCGCGGCCGCGCGTCGGTCACCTTCTTCGGGCTGGCGCTCAGCGGCGCCGCGCTGCTGTGGCTGGGGCTGGGAACGTTTGCGGGTTCGCGCACCTGGCCCGTGATCCTGGTGAGCCTGGTGGCGTTCCTGATCATTGGGCCGTACTCGTTCCTGGCGGGAGCCATCGCCCTCGACTTCGGCGGCAAACAAGGAGCATCCACGGCATCCGGCGTCATTGATTGCGCCGGATATCTGGGTGCCGTGTTGTCCGGGTACGCTGTGGCTCGGATTTCGGTGAGGTTCGGTTGGGGTGGTGTTTTCGTGGCTTTGGCCGCGGTGGCGTTTCTCACCGCCGCGGCCGCTGCCGTGTTCTGGGCTCGGGAAGCGCGTCCCCAATCGTAATCTACTGTTGCAACGACTCGATATACTTCGTCAGATTGGCGATGCGCAGCTTCACCACGCCGTCGTTGCTGGGTGACAGGGAGTGGAACACCGGCCCCCAAAGCGGCATGTCGGAACTGCCATGCGCGCCGATCTCATCAGAACCCTCGACGATGTGTGTAACGCGGGCCGCTGGGAACTTTCCGCCGCCGTTCTTCTTCAGCGAGGTGAGGTCAGGCGGAGGAACCTTCAGCGCGTCCGCGGCCGGCCCGCCACCCTTCGCATTCATCCCGTGACAAGCGGCGCAATATGTTTTGAACATTTCCGCGCCAGAGTAGGCCGGGGTGGAGCTGACCCGTACTTTCTTGATTTCTGGAGTCGATTGGGCAGCAACTAAAATCGCGATTCCGATCCCTAGCACGAGCAAACTAACAGACTTCCTCATGATCATCTCCTACCGCCGCCTCGGTGCAAAGTATGCACCGCGAAGAAACCCATTTAGAATCAATAAATTTCGCCTGGATGGCGGGCGACCAGTGTGTTCTGGCGCATCACGGCGGTGGGAATCTGGGTCAAGTTCCGCAGGTGCGAGCGCACAGTTGGACACTCTACCTGTCACGAGCAAGACCGACAGCAACTCAACTCCGGTGTAGAATTTGCATAGAGAATTTAACGGAGGACGTGGCGATGCCGTTTGTTTCGAGTTCTTCCTCCATCGAGCGATGGTTATTGCACCGGATTTTGCGCGTCACCGGGTACCCGCCCCTGCGCCTGGCCATGAAAGATGGCGTGTCGGTTTCATCGCCCGGTGCCGCGCCGGTTGGGACACTGGTTTTTCAAGACCGGGCTGCGCTGCTAAATTTGGTTCTGCATCCTGAGATAGGCTTCGGCGACGGTTACTCTGACGGGAAGATCGAAGTGGAGGGCGATCTGGTCGCGCTGCTCGAAGCCGCCTACCGCTGCTGGCCCGGCCGATCCGCCGAGGGCTGGACCACCAGGCTCAAATCCGACTGGGTGGAGCGGTTCAAAGTCAACAGCGCGCGGCGTTCCCGCTCGAACGTGCACCATCACTACGATTTGAAGACCGAGTTTTATGAACGATGGTTGGACAACCAACTGGTCTACACTTGCGCGTATTTTCCAACGCCTTCAATCACACTGGAAGAAGCGCAGACGGCCAAGATGGATCATGTGTGCCGCAAACTGCAACTGCAGCCGGGCGAGACCGTGGTGGAAGCCGGATGCGGCTGGGGCGCACTGGCGCTGCACATGGCGAAGCACTATGGAGTGCGTGTCAAAGCCTTCAATCTTTCGCACGAGCAGATCGTTTATGCGCGGCAGCAGGCGCGGCAGCAGGGACTCGACGATCAAGTGGAATTTATCGAGGATGACTATCGCAACATCACCGGGCAATTCGACGTTTTCGCCTCGATCGGCATGCTGGAGCACGTGGGCATCCGGCAATATGACGCGCTGGGCAAAGTCATCCAACGCACTATCGGCAAGCGTGGGCGCGGCTTGCTGCACTTCATCGGCCGCAACTTTCCCGCGCCGCTGAGTCCGTGGATTCGGAGCCGCATCTTTCCGGGTGCATACGCTCCCACGTTGCGCGAAGCGATGCAGGTCCTGGAGCCGTGGGATTTCACGGCGTGCGATGTGGAGAACCTGCGCTTGCACTATGCCAAGACGCTGGACCACTGGCTGGCGCGCTTCGAACGGTCGGCCTCGCAGATCTCGGCGATGTTCGACGCCCGTTTTGTGCGCGCCTGGCGGCTGTATCTCGCGGGGTCGCTGGTGGCGTTTCGGGTGGGCACGCTGCAATTGTTCCAGGTGACGTTTGCGGGGCGGGAGTGCACCCGCATTCCCTGGACGCGCGCGCACCTGTACGCGCTTGCGCAATCGCAGGAGCAGGGGCCCAAATGGATGCATGCGATGTCCTGATCGTGGGTGGAGGCCCGGCTGGCGCTGCCTGCGCCTGGAAGCTCCGCGATTCCGGTTTGCGCGTCACGATTTTGGACAAGGCGGTTTTTCCTCGCGATAAAGTCTGCGGCGGGTGGATCACGCCTGCGGTGCTCGAAGAACTCAAGATCGACCCTGCCGAATACGCTCGCGAACGCGTGCTGCAACCCATCACGGGATTTCGCGTCAGTTGCATGGGCGGGCGCGAGATGGAGATGCATTACGGCGTTCCGGTCAGCTACGGAATCCGCCGGTGCGAGTTCGACGATTTCCTGCTGCGGCGCTCGGGCGCATGCCTGTTACTGGGTTCGCCGCTCACGCATATCGAGCGCTCGCGCAGAGAATGGGTTCTCAACGGCGAAATCCGCACACCGATGCTCATCGGCGCGGGCGGAACGTTCTGTCCGGTGGCGCGATATCTTGGGGCCAAGGTCAACGGCGAAAGCCTGGTGGCGGCTCAGGAGGCGGAGTTTGTCATGGACGCGCGCCAGGCGGATGCGTGCGCGGTGCGTGCCGAGATTCCCGAGCTCTATTTCTGCTCTGACATGAAGGGTTACGGCTGGTGTTTTCGCAAGCAGAACGTGCTGAACATCGGGCTGGGCAGGGTGGATTCGCACGGACTTGCGGGTCACGTCGAGAGTTTCCTGAAGTACCTGAAGCAACGCGGGAGATTGCGCATCGATCCGCTGCCGCCCATGCACGGCCATGCCTATCTGCTCTACGGACGCACGCCGCGCAAGCTGATTGACGAAGGCGCGCTGCTGATTGGAGACGCCGCGGGACTGGCCTACGCGCAGAGCGGCGAAGGCATTCGGCCGGCGGTTGAGTCGGGGCTGATGGCGGCCCAAGCCATTATCGCCGCGCAAGCGAGCTACAGCCCGGAGCGGCTGGAACTTTACCGCGATCTGGTGGTGAAGCGATTCGGGAAGACAGACGGCGCCACGTGCATCGGCAGTCATTTGCCCACGGGCGTGATCGCGCTTCTCACGCGGCGTTTACTCGCGAGTGAGTGGTTCACGCGCGGCGTGGTGCTTAACCGGTGGTTTCTGCACCGGGAGGAAGCGGCGGTGTGGTAAGAGTCAGACTCTATCGCCGCCGCTCAACTTGAGCGGCCGTGAAAAGGCAAGTAATTGATCTGTAAGGCCCTTCGCGGTCGTGCGCCGCTCAACTTAAGCGGCCGAGGCTCAATGCAGCGTCACCGTCCGTCCGGTGCGCGCGGATTCGCGGGCGGCGGTGAGGATCTCGGTGACGATCATGTTGTTCTCGAGTGAGGAGAGGCCGGAGGGTTTGATCTGGCCGCGGGTGACGGCGACCAGGTAGGAGATGGAATCGCGCTCCTCGGGCTTTCGAGCGGCGGGGGTGCGGGTTTGCTCGGCTTCTTCGCCGGGAAGGCGCACACGTAGGTGGTTACCGCCGGTGGCGATGGCGTATCCGCGCTCGCCGTAGACCTCGAAATCCTTGCGGCTGAAGGGCCAGTTCCACGAGGCCTGAATGATTCCCTGCGCCTTCGGGTACTCGACGAGCACGGTGGCTTCGTCATCGACGCGCGGATAGATAGCGGGTTTGTCGGTCTGGGTGATGGCGGTCACTTTGAGCGGGCGCTGGTTGTCCATGAGCCAGGTCATGAGATTGGCGCCGTAGCAGCCGAAATCGAACAGCGCGCCGGCGCCGTTCTTGACAGGGTCGCTCAACCACGCGAAGAACTCGGGCTGGACGTCGATCTCTTTCGGTCCTTCGTGCCCATCCATGGCGACCATCTTGCGGATGTCGCCGGCGGCTTTCTGCTCGTGAATCAAGTTCCAGATTTCGCCGTGGCTGGGGTACCAGGTGGTTTCGTAATTCACGATCACAGGGAAGTGATAGCGCTCGGCAGCGGCCTGGATGGCGTGCGCCTGCTTCATATCCACGGCGAGTGGCTTCTCCATCATGACGGGAATGTGGTGCGGGGCGACGGTTTCGACGATGGCAGCGTGGGAGTAGGTGTCGCTGAAGATGGCAACGGCATCGGGCTTGATGGTGTCGAGTAGTTTCGCGAGGTCGGTGAAGAGAGCGCTGTCCGGGACATGGCTCGACTTGGCGTACCTGGCGAGGAGCGTCGAATCGGGATCGTAAAGAGCTACGACCTGGAGGTCGCTGGTGCGCCCGGCGGCGTTATGGAGGAATCCGGAGACGTGGCCGTGATTCAAGCCGGCGATGGCGACACGGACGGGAGACTGGGCGTGGAGCAGAGCGGCAATGGTGAGGACTCCGAAAAGCAGACGTCGCATGATGGATCAAATGATAGCAGACGAGGCGCGGGGCTCTACTCGTGGCGGAGGGCGGCCATGGGATCGATTTGCGAGGCGCGGCGCGCGGGGACATAACCGGCGATGAGGGCGGCGCCGAGGAGAATCGCAACGGCAGCGGCCAGTGACATCGGGTCATTGGGTTTCGTTCCGAACAGGAGCGAGGCGATAAATTTCGATGTGAGGAAGGCTGCCG